>CAURAS010000091.1:0-6462 GCA_963522865.1 uncultured Cardiobacterium sp. | reverse complement strand
TTCGGGTCGATGTCGAGCGCGTTGCCGTGGTGGATGTGGTTGTCGATGAGCGCGGCGAGGAGGTTGTTGGCCGCGCCGATGGCGTGGAAATCGCCGGTGAAGTGCAGGTTGATGTCTTCCATCGGCAGCACTTGCGCGTAGCCGCCGCCAGCCGCGCCGCCTTTCATGCCAAAGACCGGGCCGAGCGAGGGCTCGCGCAGGGCGATGACGGTGCGCTTGCCAAGGCGGTTGAGCGCGTCGGCAAGACCGATGGTAACGGTGGTTTTGCCTTCGCCCGCGGGGGTGGGGTTGATGGCGGTAACGAGGACGAGTTTGCCGGGCGTGCCGCTTTGCGGCGGGATTTTCGCCTTGTATTTGCCGTAGTGTTCGAGCTGGTCTTCAGCGATGCCGATTTTGGCGGCGATGGCGCTGATGGGCTGCATGGTGGCCTGGCGGGCGATGTCTGCGTCGGTCATGGGAGGCTCCGGGTTGTGAGGGAGCCGAGATTGTAAGCGGTGCTTAGGGTTACGCCAAGCCTGACCGCGCTTTACATACATATTGAGCGCTCAGGTGTATGTATAAATGGCGGCTATCGGGATAGGAATCAGAAACGGGGTCAATAAATCGCTCATAATCAACAAAATACATAAAACATCCAATGAAATCCGCTTGTTATATTATTTTCCGATGTATTAAGCTGTAATTAAAGATGTTTTTTATGAGTCGCTGGATAGTTCTTTTGATATCAAGCTATTGAAGCGGGTCGGTCGCAAAATACTGATGCATGCGTGCAAGCCAATATAAATTAAAGGAAATAAAAATACTTTGCCGATTCTCGCGTAAGTAATTCTTTATAAATCAATGCAACCTAAAAAAATCGTTTTTGGCATATTGACTTTCGGGGGGGGGGGTAGAATGCCGATATTCCAAACCGTGGTTTGGATTCTTTCAATCAATAATGGAGACCCTAATGGGAAAAGAAGTCCGCTATCAATGTAAATGTAAGTCGTGCAGTCATCGATGGAATAGCCGCTTTCCGACGCCGCCAGCCCAATGTCCTAAATGTAAAAGTAATATGATTTCTATGTATCCTATTACGGTAAATATCAATAACGCTTAACCCGGTTAATTTAAAAAGGGAATTTCATGTCTGATTATAAGCCGGAAGGCAAATGCCCGTTTTGCGGGGAGATTGTTCGCGCACAGGTGGTGGAAGAGAATTATGTGCGTCGTGACAGGTGCCAATGTCCCCGATGTGCAGAAATGCTTTATGTTTGCCGTATGCCAGGGTGTTCTAATTATGCGAAAGGAGGCGCGCTATGGGATGACGAGCTTTGTCCATCCTGCACTGCTGGTATTACTGATACGATTGCGCCTGTAGTGATTACAGGCATTATCGGCGGAATTGGAGCTTTGTTTAGCAAGGCGAAGTCAAAGGAAAACGAGACAGACAAGTAAAATAATTTTTTGATGTATAGCGGCACGGGTTTCCGTGCCGTTTTTTATGGGGCGAGATAGATGTCGTAGCGGGTATTGGGACCGTCAATTGTGTAATCCGGGGTAATGTCCGCCAGCGGGGGCGCGTGCTGCGGCCGTTTGACGATGACGCGCCGCGTTGCCGCCAGGCGGGCGCGCGCGAGCAGTGCGGCGTCGTCTGCGCCGTGGCCGATGAGTTGTTGTAGCGCTTGCATGTGTTTTTTTACTTTCGCGTTTTTGCGCCGCTCCGGGTACATCGGGTCGAGATAAACCGCGGTAAAGCTGGCAGGCGCGAGCGCGCTGGCGGCATTGGCGTGGATGAGGGTGAGGCGGGCGGCAATGGCGGCGGTGCGCGGGTTGTCGCGGGCGGCGGCCAGGGCGGCAGCAAGCAGCGCGTGCAGGTAGGGGTTGCGTTCGTAGAGGGTGAGTTGGAAACCGCGGCTGGCGAGCAGCCAGGCGTCTTTGCCCCAGCCGGCAGTGGCGTCGGCAATGGGTTCGCCGGTGAGGCCGCGCAGGGTTTTCGGCAGGGTTTCGCTGCCGCTGCGGCCGAGATAGTCGGCGAAGTCGAGGGTGAGTGGCGGGTGGCGCTCTTGCGGGTCGCAAAGGTAATAGCGGCCGTCGCGCCAGTGCAGGTAGTAGTCGCCGTTGGCGTCTTCGGGGCGGGCGATGCGTGTCGCGCCAGGGGGCGGCGCGGGCGGTTCGCCGAGGAGGTTTAGGGTCATGGGGTTTTCAGCAGGATTTATACATACAGCTGAGCGCTCGTAGTGTATGTAAATGGTTTTAGCCCAGGCGCACGGTTTCGAGGTCGTCGATGCTGCGGCCGAGGAAGCGCTCGCCGATGGCGCGGAAGCGCAGCGGGATGTCGCTGACGCAGTAGCGGTAGTGGGCGCTGTCGCCGCTTTGCCGCAGGAGGCCGGCGGCGGCCAACGCTTGGGCGGTGTGCTCGGCGGTGGTGGTTGCGGAATCGACCAGCGCGAGGTGCGGTGCTTCGGCGCGCAGCAGCGGTTTGAGCAGCGGGTAGTGGGTGCAGCCGAGGACGAGGGTGTCGGCGTCGTCCGCCAGGATGGGTTTCAGGTATTCGCGCACGGTGAGGCGGGTGACGTCGTGCTCCAGCCAGCCTTCTTCAACGAGCGGCACCAAGAGCGGGCAGGCTTGTGACTGCACGCGCGCCTGCGGATCGTGCGCGTGGATGGCGCGGGCGTAGGCGTTGCTGTTCACGGTGGTGTTGGTGGCGATGACGGCGATGTGGCGGTTTTTAGTGGTTTGTAGTGCCGCCTGCGCCCCGGCGGTGATGACGTCCAGCACCGGCAGGCCGCGGGCTTGGGTGCGGATGGCGTCACCGGCGACGGCAGCGATGGTGTTGCAGGCGATGACCAGCGCTTTGACGCGCTGCGTGAGGAGGTATTCGACGATTTGCGCGCTGTAGGTTTGGATGGTCGCGCGGGATTTGACGCCGTAGGGGACGCGGGCGGTGTCGCCGTAGTAGATGAGGTTTTCGAGCGGCAGGCGTTCCATCAGGGCGCGGACGACGGTCAGGCCGCCGACGCCGCTGTCGAAGACGCCGATGGGGCGGTTTTGCAGGTCGGTCATGGAAGCGAGGGGCGGTTAGCGGTGGGCGAACGCCAGCGCGGCAAGTGCCAGCAGCGGCGGCAGGGCTTGGATGAGTGCAGGGCGGCGTTTGTCTGCTGCGGTGATGTAGAGGTAGATGCCCGCCGCGCTCATGGTGGCAAGCGGGGTCAGCATTAACCCGGTAGCGACGCCTGGTGCGATGCCTGTGAGGCGCAGCATGATGCCGGTGAGGACGCCGAGCGCCTGCATCAGGTTATACAGCGCGAGGTTGTGGAAGGGCGCGCGCAGGGTGGGCAGGTCGGCGGTGGCGATGTTGAAGGTGCGGCAAAAGCGGGCGCTGCCATAGGCGTGGCGTTCGAGCCAATAGATGTAGAGGTGGATGAGCGCGGCAAGGGCAGCAGCAAGGTGGGCGAGGGTGTTCATGGGGTTGCGGTCTCAGAGGTGCAAGGAATGCCGCCGGGATAGCGGGCATCAATGGCGGCAATGCGGCGGTAGGCTTCAAGGTGGCTGTATGCCACCAGCGTGATTTCGGTCAGGAGCAGGGCAAGGATGATGGTGGCGATGGTAATCGCGCCCGCGCCCCGGTGGATGCGGGTGCGGTACAGGGTTTTCTGGCCGGGCGGCGGGTATTGGCGGCTGCGCAGGGTGCGCCACGCCAGCGGCAGGATGATTGTTACCACCGGGATGCTGAGCGAGAGCGGCAGCACGGTGAAAATCAGGTGCAGCACGACGATGTGGCCGGGGATGCCGAGCAGGCTGCGGCAGTCGCTGTGCGCGGCAAAATCCAGGAACCACGGCGCAATGCCGTAGTTCAGCACGAGGCCGAGGGCAAGCAGCAGGATGGCGGGCAGCGCCAGTTTGCGGAGGGCTTCGGGGCGGCGGTATTGCGGCGCGTATTCGGGCGGGTTCATGGGGTTTTGTTGGGTTCGAGTTGGGCGATGGTCATTGCCGCGAAGAGCAGGGCGCAGCCGGTGAGCATCAGCGGGGTGACGGGTTCGTCGAGGATGAGCCAGCCGGCGGCCAGCGCGAAGAGGCTTTCCATGGAGAGGATGATGGCGGCCGGGGTGGCGGCGACGTGCCGCTGCGCCCAGCCTTGCAGGAAGAAGGCGATGCCGGAGGAGGCGACAGCGGTGTAGAGGATGTCCCATTTGCTGTGGTTGAGGAGCGCCGGGTCGGTGAGCGCGCCCGCGCCTTCCAGGGCGAGGGTGAGGGGCAGGGAGAGCAGGGCGGCGGTGCTGATTTGTACGGTGGTGAGGGCGAGCAGGTCGCTGCGGCGCACGGTGATGCCGTAGTAGTTGACGTAGAGCGCCCAGATGATGGCGCTGGCGAGGGTGGCGCTGTCGCCCGCGTTCCAGTTGAGGGCGGCGCTGTCGCTGTGGATGGCGGCGAAGCAGGTCAGCCCGGCGAAGGCGAGCAGGGTGGCGAGGAGGAGCGCTTTGCCGAGGCGTTCGCCGCCGAGGAGGGCGAGGAGCGGCACGAGGATGACGTAGAGGCTGGTGATGAAGCCGGATTTGCCGGCGGTGGTGTGTTCTAGCCCCCATTGTTGGCTGTACATGCCGAGGAAGAGAAGGATGCCGCAATGGACGCCGTCACGCAGCCAGTGTCCCCACAGCGGGCGACGGCGCAGGGCGAGGATGGCGAGGAGGAAGGCGGCCGAGACCGGCAGGCGCCAGCTCATGAAGGTGAGCGCGCTGACGGCGGTGGCGCTGTGGCGCTGGAAGATGAAGGCGATGCCAAAGAGTGCCGCGGTGAGGAGCAGGGCGGCGTGGCCGATATGGAAGCGGGGCATGGTTTGTGGTGGGTTGGGGTTTTTACATACAGGTTGAGCGCTTGGGTGTATGTAAATGGGCAATGAGCTTCTTAGAACTTGTTCAAAATCTTAAAGAAGCACATTTTTTAGTAAGTTGAAGCCTGGTAAACCGCCGGCATGCCCCCTCTCCCTGTGGGAGAGGGTTGGGGTGAGGGCAGCAAATAATTGAAAAATCGGCATTTCAGTTTATCAACAATATAGCTCACCCCCTCCCCAACCCTCCCCCGCTGCGGACTTCGTCCTGCGAGGGAGGGGGCGGTTCAGTAGTTTGCGGGCTTTGGTTGTCTATTATCTGGTTTACATACACGTTGAGCGCTCAGGTGTATGTAAATGGGTTTTGTCGCTGTGCGACTGGTTTGCTGCCCCCACCCCAGCCCTCCCCACGGGGGAGGGGGCGGTTCAGTAGTTTGCGGGCTTTGGTTGTCTATTATCTGGTTTACATACACGTTGAGCGCTCAGGTGTATGTAAATGGGTTTTGTCGCTGTGCGACTGGTTTACTGCCCCCACCCCGTCCCTCCCCCTCAGGGGGAGGGGGCGATTGGTCGGTTGGGTTAGGCGCGGCGCCTTAATCCAACCGGCGGCGTTGTGTTTACGGCAGGTCGTCTATGGGTTTTTGGGCGCGCGGCATCAGGTCTTCGTGTTTGACGCCCATGCGGTAGACGATGGCGCTGGCGACGAAGATGGAGGAGTAGGTGCCGAAGACGATGCCGATGATCATCGCGATGGAGAAGCCGGCGAGGATGGTGCCGCCAAACAGCGCCAGCGCGATGACGGAGAGCAGGGTGGTGAAGCTCGTCACCATGGTGCGGGCGAGGGTCTGGTTGATGGAGGTGTCGATGACGTCTTTCGGCGTGACTGCGGGCAGTTTGCGGAAGTTTTCGCGGATGCGGTCATAGACGACGACGGTGTCGTTCACCGAGTAGCCGAGGATGGCGAGGAGTGCCGCCAGCACGTTCAGGTCGAAGGTCCAGTGCATGAGCGAGAAGACGCCGGCGGTGATGATGACGTCGTGCAGTTGCGCCAGTACCGCGCCGATGGCGAATTTCCATTCAAAGCGCAGGCCGAGGTAGATGATCATGCCGATGCAGGCGAGGCCGATGGCGAGCAGGCCTTTGCTGACGAGTTCTTCTTTGTACTGGCCGCCGACTTTGGATTGTCCGGTGAGTTTGGCGTCCGGCGCGTCGGCTTGTAGGGCGGCGACCATGTCGCTCATGGTTTGGTCGATGTTCGCGCCTTCTTGTTCGGCGAAGCGGATTTGTACGTCGCGCGAGGAGCCGTATTGGACGACGCCCGCATCCGGCACGATTTTTTCAACGACGCTGCGGATGTGGGTGATGTCCGCCGCTTGCGCGTATTGCATTTCGATGGTCGCGCCGCCGGTGAATTCGAGGCCGAAGTTGAAGCCGCGAAAGATGATGAGCAGGATGGCGGCGATGGTCAGTACGGTGGAGAGCCACAGCCCTTTGCGGCTGTAGTTCATGAAGTGGATGTAGGGGAGTTTGATTTGCATGGGGTCGCCTCAGAGGTTGATCTTCGGATTTGGTTGGCGCAGGGTGAAGTATTCGACCAGCGCGCGGGTGACGAAGATGGCGGTGAACATGGTGGTGAGGATGCCGAGCGAGAGGGT
>CAURAS010000090.1:0-6470 GCA_963522865.1 uncultured Cardiobacterium sp. | reverse complement strand
GAAAACTACATCACCAACCGCTACAACAACTCGCTGGAAATCCTCGGCATCAACGCGCCCTACCTCGTTGACCCGAAAAAACTGCGCGAAACCGAGTGGTTCGACATCGAAATCCTCTCCGGCAAAGAGCACGACTTCTTCTACAAACGCAGCACCGACTACAGCAAAAAAATCAAACAGATTACGGCGGATGACCTCTTCTAAAACCATTCCCGGCGGCTATTTACATACACCTTGAGCGCTCAAGTGTATGTATAACAACCGAACTGCCCCCTCCCCTGCAGGGCGAAGCCCGCAGCGGGGGAGGGTCGGGGAGGGGGGTAAGCAATATTATTGATGAGCCGAAATCCCGATTTTTCCAATCAATTACAGCCCTCACCCCAACCCCTCTCCCAAAGAGAGAGGGGCTTATCCGCCGAATTGCAAACACCCCCTAGCTCGCAAACCTCGCTGCTGATTCGCCCATCGCCCCAGCCTGTTTACATACACCTTGAGCGCTCAGGTGTATGTACAACAGACAAACTGCTCCCTCCCCGTGGGGGAGGGCTGGGGTGGGGGCAGCAACCCCCGCAGCGCGACAAAACCCAAACGACCGAACCCAACCTGTTTACATACACCTTGAGCGCTCAAGTGTATGTAAACCAATACCGAACCACCCGGCACCCGGAACGCCGTCCACCCGACAACATCAAGGAACACACCCATGACCCACACCGCACCCACCCGCCCCGACTTCGCCTGGCTCACCGAAGACAGCCGCCTCTTCCTCCAGCGCGGCTACCTCCTGGACGGCACCACCCCGGAAGACCGCATCCGCGCCATCGCCGCCCACGCCGGCAAAATCCTCAAAGACGACACCTTCGCCGCGCGCTTCCATCACTATATGGCACGCGGCTACTACTCACTCTCCTCGCCCATCTGGTCCAACTTCGGCCTCAGCCGTGGCCTGCCCATCTCCTGCTTTGGCAGCTACATCGGCGACTCCATCTACGACATCATGCGCACCACCGCCGAAGTCGGCATGATGAGCAAAATCGGCGGCGGCACCAGCGCCTACTTCGGTGCCATCCGCCCGCGCGGCAGCGACATCAGCAACAACGGCAAATCCGACGGCAGCTTCAACTTCAGCAAACTCTTCGACACCATCATCGACGTCATCTCGCAAGGTACCTCGCGCAAAGGCCAATTCGCGGGCTACATCGACATCGACCACGGCGACATCGACGAATGGCTGGACATCCACACCGAAGGCAACCCCATCCAGCTCATGTACTACGGCGTCTGCATCAGCAACGCCTGGCTGGACGCCATGAAAGCGGGCGACCCCGAAAAACGCCGCGTCTGGGCAAAAGTGCTGCAACGCAAAGCCGAAACCGGCATCCCCTATCTCTTCTTCAAGGACAACGCCAACGCCGGCCGCCCGGACGTTTACAAAGACCGCGACATGACCGTGTACGCCTCCAACCTCTGCACCGAAATCATGCTGCCCGCCAGCGACGAAGAAAGCTTCGTCTGCTGCCTCTCCTCCATGAACCTGCTCCACTACGACGAATGGAAACACACCGACGCGCCCGAAGTCCTCACCCAATTCCTCGACGCCGTCATGAGCGAATTTATCGACAAAAGCGCGGACATCCCCTTCCTTGACCGCGCCCGCCGCTTCGCCGTGCGCCACCGCGCGCTCGGCCTCGGCGTCCTCGGCTGGCACAGCTACCTGCAGGCAAACCGCATCGCCTTCGACAGCTTCGCCGCCATGCAAAAAAACAACGAAATCTTCCAACTGCTGCAACAAAAAACCCTGGCCGCCTCACAGGCACTCGCGGAAAAATTCGGCGAACCCGAACTGCTCAAAGGCTATGGCCGCCGCAACACCACCCTGATGAGCATCGCCCCGACCAAATCGAGCAGCTTCATCCTCGGCAGCGTCTCGCCGTCAGTAGAACCCTTCAAATCCAACTACCACGTCAAAGACCTCGCCAAAATCAAAACCACCTACAAAAACCCGTTCTTGGTAGAACTGCTCAAAGAAAAAGGCATCGACAACGAAAAAACCTGGGAAAGCATCTTGCTAAACGACGGCTCCGTGCAGCACCTCGCCGCCCTTAACGACGAAGAAAAAGAATTGTTCAAAACATTTGCTGAAATCAGCCAACTCGCCGTTATCCAGCAAGCCGCGCAACGACAAAAATACATCGACCAGGGACAAAGCATCAACGTCATGATTCACCCCGAAACCCCGACGCGCGACATCAACCAGCTCTACCTCACCGCTGCCGAACTCGGCCTCAAATCCATCTACTACCAGCACAGCATGAGCGCGGCACAGCGATTTAATCGCAATTTGTTGAATTGTAGTAGTTGCGAGGGGTAAGCCAAAATCTTGCGAAAGAGGAAAATATGAAAATTAATAGTGTTGCTGATTTAGCAAACGCTCTTGCTAAATTAGGTGAACCTGCCCCGGAACATACAAGATTTTTTCGGGGGCATGGGAATAAAGAATGGAGTTTGATTCCTAGTATATATCGAAGAAATAGTCTAATTGCCAATGAAAGCAATATTATTAAAGATGCATTTATATATTGCCCTAATGATTTTAGTCCAAATGATACATTATTTGAAAAATTAGTTAAGTTGCAACATTATGGCTATCCGACTCGACTATTAGATCTAACTTCTAATATTTTGGTGGCTTTTTATTTTGCTGCAAGTTCTGAGCAAGATAGAGAAGGAGAGATTATAGTTCTTGATATTCCAAATGAATCATTAAAATATAGTGATGATGATTATGTATCTATATTATCATCACTAAGCTTAATGGAATATTGTTTTGAAATAAATTTTGCTATTCAATATGCAGAAGCGAGTGGTAGATATGCAAAAATGCAAAAAGAAATGGAGTTGAAAGATACCTATAAAAATATGCCGTCAAATTTAGAATCAATTATGAAAAATGGATTCGAAATAAAAAAGGAAAACACTTATAAAGATGCATTTATTGCTGCTTTTAATAATGATAACCGCATCATTAGTTTATTAAGTAACGCTAGAGAAGATAAACCAAGCCTCAATATAACCTTGACACCAAAGGATTTATCTAAAATTCTATGTGTTAGAGCAAAAATGAATAACCCTAGGATATTACACCAGCAAGGATGCTTTCTTTTATTTGGTATAGATACTAAGAAAAATGAACCTGCTAAATTTGATAACTCTTGGGTTATTAATGGTAAGAGTATTATTGTTCCATGTGGTAGTAAATCAAATATTTTACGAGAATTATGTTATTTTGGAATTAGTAAACAGATATTATTTCCAGAGTTAGATGAACAAGTAAAAGATATTGTAAATAAATATGAAAGAAAAGATGAAGCGGTCTTCAAGTGAAATAATATTATCTCATTAGACCTCTTTTCAAACGATTATTTTGTAAAAATTTAGTGTTAATGTCTAAAGCTGAAAAAACTTCTCCCCCATAGGGAGGGCTTAGGGTGGGGCAGCAAACTATCCGCGTCAGAGACTACATTCAAAATGGCGTAAACAGCGCCTAAATCGGCAAATCTCGCCGCCCGTTGCGGCGCGGATGGCTGTCGCGGTAATCCCGGAAAGCGGTGAGAAATTCCGTCATCGTTTCCGATGGCATCACCGCGTCGCGGTACACAATGCGTTCGGCAATCGTGGGCAAGTGGAAATACCAATAGAGCGGCATCAATGGATTGATAAATTGCTCGCTGTCACGCGTGCAGGCAATACTATGAAAATTGCCAAATTCACCGCGCATTGCGGATGCGATCGAATAGATAGCCATTCACTTTCTTTCGAGTACGACAAGGTCAATGTCGTGTTTCTGCAAGTACGCGACGACTTTGGCGCGGACTTTAGGTGCTTCGTCTCGGTTTTAGTCTTGTTTTGACTAAAGATGCCGATGACGACATTTTTCTTGATAACGTCAATGCCGCCGTAGTTTTTGCAGCGTATCAATAAACTTTCCTTGCATTTAGTTGAGGGTCTTTCAACTGTTTGGCTGTGTTGATGGGAGGCGGCGAGGTTGGCAACGTCAAGAGTAATGTAGTTGCGGTGTTGAGCTATGAGTATGGCAATCCTCCTAAAGCCTCATACGGCGTTGCGCCGCCGGATCTCAGCCAACCCCGCCTAGCGGGAGGTGATTTGGGAGCAGTCCGCAGGGAATGTCGGGCTGGTTATACATACACTACGAGCGCTCAGGTGTATGTAAATACTGTGTCGTCCTTCAAAGAATATCGTGCGTATCGCCAGTAAGCCCAGACCTTCCCCGCAGGGAGAGGGCGCAGAACGGCGAGAGCATGTTAAAGTGAGGGCAGCAAATCAACCGCGCAGCGACGACTCCATTTACATACACTACGAGCGCTCAGGTGTATGTATATTGTCGTCTTAATTCAACCATGCCTCTGCAATCCGTGCGACTTTACTACGGGCGCGGTGATAGTTAAGTGAACTGTAACCTGAACACTCGGCAAGCCGCCTACAACCGCAGCCCCTTTATCAATCAGGAAATTCAATATGCTATCTGGATTCAAAACCTTCATCGCCCGTGGTAACGTCGTCGATCTCGCCGTCGGTGTGGTGATGGGTGCCGCGTTCGGCCTCGTCGTCAGCGGCCTCGTCGAAAGCTTCATCAACCCGCTTATTGCCTGGCTGGTTGGCAAACCCAACTTCGACTCGCTCGTGTTCTCCCTGCCGCCGCTTTTCGGCAATGAGCCGACGGTGTTTGAATATGGCAAGATTCTGACCGCTATCGTCAATTTCTTCCTTGTCTCGCTCGCCATTTATCTTTTCATCATCATCCCGATGAACAAGCTCACCGCCAGCCTGAAAAAAGAAGAAGTGGAAGCACCGCCTGCACCGCCGTCTGAAGAAATCCTCCTGCTGCGTGAAATCCGCGACAGCCTCGCCGTGCGTCGCGCTGCTGCCAACCAGTCAGAAAAATAACGGCGCTCCTGCCGCAGAAACAGCGCCCTTGTGGCGCTGTTTTTATGCGCGAAAAACGCAAAAACCCCCTTCGCGCAGGAAGGGGGTTTTTCGGTTTTGCGCTTAATCCAGCAGCGCCGCAGCCGCTATCAGCGCGCTCGCCTTGTTGAGCGTTTCCTGCCATTCGCTGTCGGGGTTGGAGTCGTAAACGATGCCCGCGCCCGCCTGTGCGTAGAGGCGGCCGTCCTTGATGATGGCGGTGCGGATGGCAATCGCCATGTCCATGTTGCCGCTCCACGACCAGTAGCCGACCGCACCGCCATAGACGCCGCGCCGCTCCGGCTCGACTTCGTCGATGATTTCCATCGCGCGGATTTTCGGCGCGCCGGAGAGCGTTCCAGCGGGGAAGGTGGCGCGCAGCACGTCCATCGCGTTGATGTCGGGGCGCAGTTTGCCTTCGACGTTGGAGACGATGTGCATCACGTGCGAGTAGCGCTCTATCACCATTTTTTCGCTGATTTTCACCGTGCCGGTCTGGCTGATGCGGCCGATGTCGTTGCGGCCGAGATCTATCAGCATGACGTGTTCGGCGATTTCTTTTTCGTCCGCCAGCAGTTCTTTTTCCAGCGCCAGGTCTTCTTCTGCCGTTTTGCCGCGTTTGCGCGTGCCGGCCAGCGGGCGCACGGTGACGGTATCGCCCTGTTTGCGCGCCAGTATTTCCGGCGAGGAGCCGATGATGTGGAAGTCGTCCAAATCGAGCAGGTACATGTATGGCGACGGGTTGGTGATGCGCAGCGCGCGGTAGTAATCAAGCGGCGGGTGCGGGAAGGCGCAGCTCATGCGCTGCGACGGCACTACCTGCATGCAGTCGCCCGCCATGATGTATTCGCGGATTTTAGCGACGTCCGCCTTGAATGCCGCTTCCGGGTAGTGGTAATGCACTTCGGGGCGTGTGCCCTGCGGGTTGAGCGAGCGCACTTTGGCTTTGCCGGGGCGGTTAATAGCGTCCACCATCGCATCCAGCCGCGCTTTGGCAGCGGCGATGCCGTTCGGGTCGGCGAGGTCGGCGTGGCTGATGAGGTGGACTTCGCCGCGCAGGTTGTCGAAGACGGCGAGGTCAAGGCTTTGCATGAATAATATGTCCGGCAGGCCGAGCGGGTCGTTCTGCGGGCGCTGCGCCAGGCGTTTTTCGATGTAGCCGATGGTGTCGTAGGCAAAGTAGCCGACGAGGCCGCCGGTGTAGGGCAGGTCAAGCGAAAGTGGCGCCGGTCGCAGTGCCGCATGGTATTCGGCAATCCAGGCGAGCGGGTCGGCAACCTCGCGCGCTTCGATAACGGCACCATCGCGGCGGATTTGTAGCTGATGGTCGCGGATGCGCACGGTTTCGCGCGCGGGCAGGCCAATCATCGAGTAACGCGCCCAGCGTTCGCCGCCTTCGATGGATTCGAGCAGGTAGGTGTAGGGCGCATCTGCGAGGCGGTCGTAAAGGGCAACCGGGGTGAGCAGGTCGGCGAGGATGGTGCGGA
>CAURAS010000089.1:0-6475 GCA_963522865.1 uncultured Cardiobacterium sp. | reverse complement strand
GCTGTTCGCGCAGACGCTGGCGCGCGTTCTGGATGGAGAGCTGGTGCGCGATGAGTTCTTCGATGATGAGGCGGCGGCGCGCCGGATGGTTGCGCTCCAGCAGCGCTTCCAGCGCGGTGGATTCATCCGGCTGGTGCAGCGCGGCGAGGGCGGCGGGCAGCGGCCAGTAACCCGCTGCGGTCAGCGGGTCGTGTTCGGGCAGTTGCGGCAGGACATGCGTCAGCGCGCGCCGCATCAGGTCGTGCCAGCGCGCCTGCCCGAGGCCTTTGACGGTGGGGTACACCGGGTAAAGTTGCGCGGAGAGATGCGGCGTTTCGCCCGCAGCCAGCCATTGCACTTCGGGGTGATGGATTTGGTAGCCCTGCATCGTCCACAGCGCCTTGCCGTAAAAGAGGCCGCGCCGGCCGGGGGCGAAGGCTTTTTGCTGGCTGGGGTAGAAGTTGAAGTACACGAGCTTGCAGTAGTCGCCCGCCGCGTCGCGCAGGGTGACGTGCAGCATCCGCTTGCGCCGCTGGATGAGATCGGCGTGCAGCACTTCGCCGAGGATTTGCACGGTCGCACCATCGCGCAGGGCAGCGACGGGGGTGATATGCGAGCGGTCTTCGTAGCGCAGTGGCAGGTGGGTGAGGAGATCGCGCAGGGTCTCGACGCCGCTACGGGCGAGGAGTTCGGCGGTTTTTTCGCCGTGGCTGGAGATATGGGTGAGGGGCTGGTTGAGGGGCATCAGTATTCGTATCCGGTTTGTTCGCCGTCGTCGCCTTCGTCCTGCCAGAAGGTAATTTCCGGCGCGAAGGTCTCGCCGGAGATGGCAACGGTGAAACGGCGCTGCGGATATTCTTGCAAAAGCTGGTACTGCCAACAATGGCGGATGAGTGCCGCGACGCTTTGCAGGGTCTCTGCGCTGGATTTTTCGGCGGTGGCGAGGAAGCAATCGACCAGCTCGATGGCATTGGCCATGCACTGCCCGGCGATTTTGCCGCCGTTGCTGCACCAGTAATCAAAGCGTTTTTTCGCGCCTGCGATGTCTTTTTCTGTGCCGGCACCTGCTGCAAGGACGCAATCGCGGTAGAGGATGAGCTTGGGCAGCAGGATGGGGGTCATCATCTGCAGGTCTTCGGGGTAGATTTCGTAGCCGATGTAGTCGTCAATGGTAGAGCCGCTCCAGCCCTGTGCGAGCCATGCGCGGTATTTCCAGTTGTCTTCGATCATGAGAGTACTGTTTGCTGACATTTACATACACCTGAGCGCTCGATGTGTATGTAAATGAAAAACGGTCAGTGCGCCATTCCCTCTGCCCGTCCAGAAGCAGCGTGCGCGTCGCCAGCCCGCCGGTGGTGAGGGTTGCCTGACACTGCGGCAGGCGGGCGAGAAGTGCGGTGAGTTCCAGCGGTTCCAGAATCTGCAACGACGTGTCAGCAGCGTTGCCTTTGCTCCAGCCGTTTTTATTTTTCAGCGGGTACGTTTTATCGTCCAGTGCAAATAAAGAATGCAGCCCGCAGGCTGCATTCTTTCGGGGCGCGACGGTTTAGAGGACGTCGCGGCAGTTGAGGTCGTCAAAGGCGACTTCGAGGCGGGCGGACATGGATTCTTCCATTTTCCGCAGCCAAACGCGCGGGTCGTAGTATTTTTTGTTTGGCGCGTCCGGGCCTTCCGGGTTGCCGAGCTGGCCTTGCAGGTAGGCTTCGTTCTTTTTGTAGTAGTTGAGGATGCCGTCCCAGGATGCCCATTGGGTGTCGGTGTCGATGTTCATTTTGATGGCACCGTAGCCGATGGCTTCGCGGATTTCTTCGCGGCTGGAGCCGGAACCGCCGTGGAAGACGAAGTTAATCGGTTTGGCCGCAAGTCCGCGCTCTTTGGCGACATATTCTTGTGAGTTGCCGAGGATGCTCGGTTTGAGTTTGACGTTGCCCGGTTTGTACACGCCGTGGACGTTACCGAAGGCGGCGGCCACGGTGAAGCGGTGGCTGATGGGGCTCAGCTGGTCGTAGACGTAAAGCACGTCCTCCGGCTGGCTGTAAAGCTTAGACTCGTGTACGTCGGAGTTGTCCACCCCGTCCTCTTCGCCGCCGGTGATGCCGATTTCAATTTCCAGGGTCATGCCCATTTTGTCCATGCGCTCCAGGTACTTGCGGCAGATGGCCATGTTTTCCGCGATGGGCTCTTCGGACAGGTCAATCATATGGGAAGAGAACAGCGGCTTGCCGGTTTCCTTAAAGTGTTGCTCGCCGGCGTCCAGCAGGCCGTCAATCCAGGGCAGCAGCTTCTTGGCGCAGTGGTCCGTGTGCAAAATCACCGGAATGCCGTATTCGGCGGCAAGGGTGTGGACTTGTTTGGCGCCGACGATGGCGCCAAGGACGTCCGCCCGCGCACCGCTCGCCGGTTTGATGCCTTTGCCGGCGAGGAATTGGGCGCCGCCGTTGGAGAATTGGATGATGATCGGCGCTTTGACGCGGGCGGCGGTTTCGAGCGCGGCGTTGATGGAGTCGCTGCCAACGCAGTTCACCGCCGGGATGGCGAAGCCGCGTTCTTTGGCGACGGCAAAGACTTTTTGTACGTCGTCCCCGGTGATAACGCCCGGTTTTACGAAATCGAAGACTTTTGACATGATGTTTTCCTTGGTTTTTGACGGTTCATTGATGCGACGACTCAGAGGTCGTCAAAGCTGCTGCGGCGGCGCTGGCCGAGGCGGAACAGGCCGGAGAGCCAATGCAGGATGAATCCTGCAAAGACGAGAAACCCACCGATGTAGAGCTGTTTTTGGTTCAGGTTTTCTTCGAGGCGGGTGTTGCGGTGTTTTAGGCTCAGGTTTTCTTGTTCGAGTTTGACGACGGCGTCTTGGAGTTCGCGGTTGCGCTGGTCGATGGCCATCGCGTTGCCGGAGGCGCGCTGCAGGGCGACGAGTTCGTCGCGCGCTTTTTGTTCGGCGGCTTGCAGGGCTTCGAGGCGGGCTTTGAGGGCGTCCAGCGACTGGTTCTGGTCGTTGGTGGTGTTTTGCAGGTTTTGTGCTTCGCCTTGGAGTTGTTGGAGTTGTTGTTGTTGTTCGGCGAAGCGGCTGTGCACGCTTGGGGTTTCCATGATGCTTCGCGCCGAAACCCAGCCGTTGAGTTCGCCGGTTTTGACGTGGATGTAGTCGCCATTGCGGTCGAGCATTTCGACGGCTTCGCCGGAGCGCAGGGTGCCAAGGAATTTGGCGTCGCTCGCCGGTTTGTCGTACACGGCGGTGCGCAGTTCGTCGCTAATCCAGGCTTTTTGCGCGCCGAAGGCGGTGCTGATGCCGCAGATGAGGGTAAGCAACACGGGGCTTTTTTTCAAAACAGGCTCCTTTTGATTTTTTCCCATTGCCGCCACAGCGTGTTTTTTTGTGTCATGTCGCTGAGGACGGTGTAAGGATGTAAAAAATTATAAACTTTTAAGGTTGTCTTGCCAAACGCGCTACCCGCAGTCTGCAAGGCTTCGCCGCAGGTGATGAGCGGTTTGGCGTCAAGGTCGGCAGGCGGGGCGGGGTTGGCTGCGGGGACGGGTAACGGCGCCGCGTGCGCGAGGTCAAAGAGCGCGGTAAAGAGTTGTAGCGCCTCTGCGCTGTCGGTGGCGCGAAAGAGGGCGAGCAGCAGGCGGCGTTCGGCGTCGCTGGCAAAGGGCATCAGCCGCCCAGCTTCGCTCCACAGCGGCGGCAGCAGCCAGTGGCAGCGCAGCGCTTCGCCGCTAAGAAGGGTGTAGTCGCGGGCAAGGTGGACGCTGGCGGTAATGCCGGGCAGCGGCAGGATGGTCGCGTCGCGGGTAACTGCAGCGGGGGCGGTCGTGGGAATGGTTGGTGCAGGCGTTTCCGGTGTCGCCACAGGGGCAGGCGGTGCAGCGCGCAGGGCGGCGAGTTCGGCGCGCGGCAGCCACAGTTTGTAGCCGAGCAGCGCCAGCGCGGTTTGTTGGTGGGGGCGAAGCGCGATCACCCGATGCGTCCCTGACGGCGTTTGGCGATGCGCCACAGTGTCCAGATGGGGCCGTGCAGGCCGTAGATGAGGAAGAGCGCGAAGAGTGCGGGGGCAGGCTTGAGGAAGATGAGGCCGATGAGGCAGGCGGGCAGTGCCGCTTTGCTAAAGGGCAGGCGGCTTTGCAGTTTGAAGGTTTTGAAGCTGTAGTATTTGAAGTTGCTCACCATCGCCAGTGCGCTGAACCAGGTGATGATGGTGGAGAGCATGATGAGGTTGGCGCCGTTCCAGTGGTAGTGGCTGCCGGTCCAGACGAAGCCGGCGACGATGGCGGCAGCAGACGGGCTGGGCAGGCCGACGAACACGGCTTTGTCGGTGATGCCAACCTGGACGTTGAAGCGGGCGAGGCGCAGCGCGGTACAAGCGGTGTAGATGAAGGCGGTGAGCCAGCCCAGTTTGTCGGGATACATTGGCTCGATGGAGGCGTAGTGCAATGCCCATTGGTAGATGACGATGGCGGGGGCAACGCCGAAGGAGATGAGGTCAGCGAGCGAGTCGTACTGCACGCCGAATTCGGATTCGGTGCGGGTGAGGCGGGCGACGCGGCCGTCGCAGCCGTCGAAGATCATCGCCACGAAGATGAGGATGGCGGCAAAGCTGAAATTGCTGCTGCCATCAATAACCGCAAGGATGGCATAAAAGCCGCAGAACAGCGAGGCGGTGGTGAAGAGGTTGGGCAGGATGTAAACGGTTTTTGAGCCGCGCGTAGGCATGGGCATGGTTATTCTCCTGTTTTGAGGGAGGCGATGATGTCTGCCAGCGCGACTGCGGGTTTTTCCGCGCGGGTGACGGGGCGGCCGATGACGAGGTAATCGCTGCCCGCTTTGATGGCTGCGGCGGGGGTCATGGTGCGCGTCTGGTCGTCCGTGGCGCTGCCTGCCGGGCGGATGCCGGGAGTGACGGTGAGAAAGTCGCTACCGTGTGCGGCTTTGACCGCGCCCGCTTCGTGCGCCGAGCAGACCACGCCATTCAGGCCACTGTCGGCGGCCAGCGCGGTGAGGCGAGCGACGTGCGCGGTGAGTGATTCGGCAATGCCGAGCTCGGCGTGTAGTTCGCCCTCGCTGATGCTGGTCAGCACGGTTACGGCGATGAGCAGCGGCGGCTGACGGTAATGCGCGACGGCATCGGCAGCGGCTTCAAGCATTTTGCGCCCGCCGCTGGCGTGGACGTTCACCATCCACACGCCCATGTCGGCAGCGACGCGCAGGGCGGCGGCGACGGTGTTGGGGATGTCATGAAATTTGAGGTCAAGGAAGACGTCGTAGCCGATGCCTTGAAGGGTTTCGATCAACGCCCTGCCCTCGCGCGTGTACAGCTCTTTGCCAACCTTGACGCGGCACAGTTCGGGTGAGAGTTGCGTCGCGAGGGCGAGCGCGTCTTCGCCACGGTTGACGTCAAGCGCGACGAGCAGCGGTTTGTTTTTCATCGGTTTTCCACTTTGAGTTTGAGCATCGGGCGGAAGCTGCTCCAGGCGAAGCACGCCGGGCAATGCCAGATGAGGTTTTGCTGGCGGAAGCCGCATTCGTTGCACTGGTACACGGTGCGCGGCGCGACGAGTTTGCCTGCGGTAGCCGCCAGCGGCGCGAAGCCGGGACGGTAACTAAGGTAAGCGGAGAGGAGAAGCGGCGTTTTCTTTTCTTCCATCCGCGTTTGCAGCAGGTCAGCGGCAGCATCGGGCGCAGTTTCATTGAGCAACTGGGCGAGCGCCAGCGTCAGGCGCGGGTTCTTCGTCTGCGCCTCGGCTTTTTCCAGCCAGTAGCGGTATTCGTCTTCGCGACCGATGGCGCGGTACGCTTCGGCGATTTCCGGCAGGACGTCCGGCAAGAGCGCCGCCGATTGTTCGCCAATGGATTGCAGCGCGTGGATGGCATTGACGTATTCGCCCTGGCGCAAATAAAGCTGGCCGCGCATGCGGTTGGCGCGGACGCAATCGCGGTCGGCGGCAAGCGCCTGTTGCAGATAAGCGGCGGCGCTGGCGTCATCACCCGCCTGCTGCGCCAGTTCGCAGTAGTAATGCGAGATTTCTTTGCCGCGCGCGCCGTAGCCCTGCGCCTGCCATTGTTCGGAGAGCGCCAGCGCCGCCTGCCATTGCTTGGTGCGCTCATAAAGATGCGCCAGCGCGGGCATGACTTCTGCCGCACGGTAGCCGTCGGCAAGCAGCGTTTCAAACAGCGCCTGCGCCTGACTGTACATCCCGGCGGCGGCATAGTCTTCTGCCAGTTCGTAATCCACCGCCCGCTGTTGCGCCTCGGTAAGCTGCGAATGGTTGCGCAGTTGCTGGTGCAGGTGCAGGGCGCGGTCCAGCTCGCCGCGTTTGCGAAAGAGGCTGCCGAGGGTGAGCTGGTTTTCCAGCATTTGCTGGTCGAGATCGGCCATGTGGATGAAAACATCCACCGCACGGTCGGTCTGGTCGTTCAGTAAAAAGCCCACGCCTTCAAAATACGCGGCGCGGGTCTTGTCCGCACGCAAATCGCGTGCTTCCTTGCGCATTG
>CAURAS010000088.1:0-6495 GCA_963522865.1 uncultured Cardiobacterium sp. | reverse complement strand
CCTTTATCCTGCCATTTTTTTGTTTCTTCAAGTGGTTACATCAATTGTAAACAGCCCCTAGAGGTCATAGCTATCTTGCGTGCTTGAGAGCACAAGGGCGTGTACGACGCTGCTCCAGTCGTTCCTGCCAGGTAGCAAGTCCGTCAGGGGCGTTTTGATAATATTAAGGGCATGTTGGCAATTGAAAGGTCTCCCTTCCCTGCAGGGCAAAGCCCGCAGTGGGATCCCGGGGTGGGATGAGTTGGCAAACCTCGTCGCCTAATCATCTTCCAACTTCCCTCTTTACATACACATCGAGCGCTCAAGTGTATGTATAGCAATCCTCATAAAGCCTCATAAGACATTACGCCTTGTATTGAGACTTTGTGAGTATCGCTATAAATGCCTACCTACAGGGGCAGTGATTTTGTCTGGTTTTTGCTTTTTTATGGTGGCGGAATTTTTTCACCGCTATTTTTGTCATTCTTTTTTATAGCAGGATTTATAGGATTGGCGCGTGTCTGACTATAAAAAAACCCCGCTGGTGCGGGGCTTTTATAGTGTAATTTTTTAGCCTTTTTTGCCGGTAACTTCTTTCATAGCTTTTTCGGTGGCATCTTTCATGACTTTGATGTCCAGATCGCAGGCTTTGTAGTTTTCTTCGGTTTTGGCTTCGAGTGCTTTGAGTTCTTCACCGGGCTGTGCTTGCGGATTGGCCATTTGTTTTTCCATCATGGCAAAGACAACGTCGTAATCGGTTTTGTCGGTAACGCATTGGCAATTGCTGGCTTTATCTTGACCATAGAGTTCAGTGCAGTCTTCTGTGCCGGCTTTTTTCAGGTCATCGAGGTTGGCGCGCATTTTTTCAATCATTTTTTTGCCAACAACATCAGCTGATGGCGCTTTGCCACTGCTTTGCGCTTCTTTCATGACTTCTTCCATAACTTCGTTGCCAATTTTCTGGCCGATTTCCTGGGATTTTTTGCCCGTAGTGGCTTGGGCACTTGCCGTCAGGACGACGCCAGCGAGGAGCATTGCAGCCAGTGAGGTTTGCATCAGTTTTTTCATCGGATTTACCTTTAATGTGTGTGAACGGATTGTTTTCCGGAAGCCAGAAAACGGCGGCAATTGTAAGCGATTTATGCCGAGCTACGGGATTTTTATTTTTTGCCTGCCGGGTTTTGCGTATCATGCGCGACAAATAGTTACCGGAGGTTATGGGTTATGAATCAACGCGCGGCTTTTTCCCGCGATTTGTTGGCGGAGCTGCCGCTGTGGGAGCAGAAGGGCTGGATTTCGGCGGAGCAGGCAGCGCGTCTGCGCCAGTTGTATACGCCCGTCAGGCCGCACAGTAGCGCGTGGTGGCAGCTGGTGCTGTCGTTGTTTGCGATGTTGTGCGTGAGTGCCGGGGTCATTGCCCTGTTCGCCGCCAACTGGGCGGTGTTGTCGCGCGAGGTGCGCGTGGTGCTGGCGCTGACGCCACTTTTGTTGTCGCAGTTGGGGCTGCTGTATGCGCTTTATGCGCGCCCGGCGAGTGTGGTTTGGCGCGAGTGCAGCGCACTGGTGCTGGCGCTCGCGGTCGGGGCGTCCATCGCACTGGTGGCGCAGACCTATCATGTGGAGTCTAATCTGCCCGCTTTTTTGCGGGTTTGGCTCTGGCTCGCGTTGCCACTGCCGTTTTTAACGCGCACCTGGGCGGTGGCGTTTTTCGTGGCTTTTTTGGTGCATGTGTTTGGTCTGGGCGGCTCTGACGTGTTCTTTAGCGCGCAACAGCCGTCGGTCTGGGAGTATCCCGCCTGTATGTTGGCGCTTTTGGCTTTGCTCTTTTGGCAACGCCAGCGCGGCGCCGATTATGGCGGGCAGCGTCATCTCTGGCGCACGTTTGCTGTCACCAACGCGCTGGTGTTCGCCTTCGCGCTGTGCCTGAAAGACAATGTGAGCGGTTATTTTCTGCCAATCTGGGTTTGTCTTGCCGCTTGGTATCTTGCCACGCGCACTCTCGGCGGGCGCAACGCGATGGCGGTGGTGTTCCAGCTGACACTTGCTGTGATGCTGCTCTTCCCCGACATGATGACTTCAAGCATGGCGGCGCGCGACAGCAGTCTGCGTTTTTTCTTGACGGTTACGCCGCTCACTGCCGTCAGTGCCGCGCTGCTGGTGTTCGCGCTCTGCCGCTGGAAGCATTGGCTAGGGTGGGATGTGGCTTTTGCTGCGAGTGGCATTTTGCTTTTTTTCCTCGGCGGGCAACGCGCGCTGCTCGGTCAGCTCTGGCCGTGGCTGCCGACGCTGTTCGTGGTTATCCTCGGGCTGTGGCGGGCGCGCATCGCGCTGGATCATAGTCTGTTTGCCGTCAATGCCGCGCTCATCTGGGTGCTGATGGCGCTGTTTTCCCGCTTTGTCGCCGACGAACTGCCGCTGTGGCTGAAGGGGATTGTTTTCATCGGCGCAGGTGCGGCTTTCTTCATACTCAATTTGCGTCTGGCGCGTCGTCCGCAACACGGCGTTACGGGAGGGAAATCATGAAACGCTTCGCGCTGCTGTTGGTGCTTTTATTGCTGTTTGCCCTGCAATGGGCGCTGCCGCTCATGCAGGTGCTGCGTGGCGAAGCGATGCTGCGCGAGGGAACGGCACTGCGTCTTGCCTTGCAGCCGGTTGATCCTTACGACGTCATGCGTGGTCGTTATCTTGCCCTTTCTTTCGCCGAAAGTACGCGCGAACACAGTCTGCCAGAAGGCATGCGCCCCGGCGATACGCTCTACGCCGTCCTCGGTGCCGACCCGGACGGCCTCGCCCACATTACCCGCCTCAGTCGTGAACCGCAGGATAGCGCCTTTGCCTGGAAAATTCCGGCAGATACCAAGCCGGGGGCAAAAGTGCGCATCGACATCCCGCTGACCCGCTTCTACTTGCCGGAAGACGATGCGGTACGCATTGACGAATCCTTGCGCTGGCGTGGCGACGGCGAACGACCGCAGATTACCGCCAGCCTCGGTGTGCGCGTGAAAGATGGGGCAATCGTCGCAGAAAGCCTGTGGTTAAACGGTCTGCCTTATCAGGAATGGCTGCGAGAATACGGCAACCAAGCGGCGAAATCACCATAGTGCGCCGGCTTTCCCGGATATACCGTATGGCGGGCGTCGTTATACATACAGCTGAGCGCTCGTAGTGTATGTATACCGGTAAATGGCGACAAAAATCCGCTTTACAGCAATACTGGGCAGCGCTATAGTGTCTGCGAGGCATAACTGCGGGGCAGGCGTTTCCTACAGACCCCTTGACCCTAATTACATCTTGCCTTGGGTGTCAGACGCATCTGGGTGAGCAAGCTCACTTCCAGTGAGAAGCCCGAAAGGTTGTTGAGGCACCCACTTGAACCCTGCGGTTCAAGGGCATTAGGTTAAGCGGCTTCCGCGGTTATGCTGTTTTCTGGCAAGGCTTTGCGCCTTGCCTTTTTCGTTTCTGCGGCAGATGGCCGCCCGGTTTGCGCGACGCCCTTTGGCGTCGTTTTTTTATGCATTTTTATCAATGATACACAGGCGTTTAGCGAAATATAAAACCATATATATTGTGTTGTTTGTATCGTGACACTACCATATGTTGCGTTTTCTGCATGAGAGCGATGCTTGCTTTCATGCGGTTCAACTTTTTCAGGAGCGCTCATCATGCTGCGGTTTGTTCGGGAAGACGTGGTCTGGCAGGAGGTGCCGCACGAGGTCTCGCTGGCTTATACCATCGCGGGCTGCCCGTTGCGTTGTCCTGGTTGCCATAGCGCTGACACCTGGAACGCGCGGCAGGGCAGGACGCTGTCGCCCGCTTATTTGCAGCAGCGCTTGCACGACTATGCCGGATTGCTCTCCTGCGTGCTGTTTTTCGGCGGCGAATGGCAGACGGCAGCACTCTTGGAATGTTTGCGCACGGCGCGGGCGGCGGGGCTGAAAACCTGCCTTTACACCGGCCTTGAAGAAGCTCCCGCCGCGCTCTTGCCGGAACTGACGTTTGTGAAAACCGGCGCCTGGCGCCGCGAGCGGGGCGGGCTGGATTGCCCCGACACCAACCAGCGCTTTATCCGTACCGCCGACGGCGCGGTGCTCAACCATTTATTCTGGAGATGATGAAATGCTACGCCTGACCCCCGAACAAATTCAGCAGAAACTGGACTTTATGGATGACTACGTGCGCGCGCACAACGCCGCCGACGGTTCCAAACTCGACGCCAACGCCAACGTCACCCAGAAAAACATGGCGACGCTGGAAGCCGAGCTGATGAAAGACCTGATGATTCAGGTAAATCGCGCCCAGGTCAGCCGCAAAATCCGCGAGATTTTTGGCGAAGAAACCGCCGCCGAATACGTTCGCCAAATCGAGGCGCACGAAATCTACGTGCATGACGAAACCAGCCTCAAGCCCTACTGCGTTTCCGTCTCGATGTATCCCTTCCTGCGCGACGGCATGACCAAGCTCGGCGGCGAATCCGGCGCACCGCAGCACCTCGCCTCCTTCTGCGGCTCGTTTGTGAACTTCGTTTTCGCGGTCAGCGCGCAGTTCGCCGGGGCGGTCGCCACCGTCGAATTCCTCACCTATTTTGACTACTTTGCGCGCAAGGACTACGGCGCCGACTACCTGCGCACCCACGCAAAAGACATCGCCAACCACCTGCAACACGTCGTTTACGCCATCAACCAGCCCGCCGCCGCGCGCGGCTACCAGAGCGCCTTCTGGAACATCTCCATTTACGACCAGCACTACTTCCACGCGATGTTTGGCGACTTCGTCTTCCCCGACTTCAGCCGTCCGGACTGGCAGAGCGTCGCCGCCCTGCAAAACTACTTCCTCAAATGGTTCAACGCCGAACGCAAGCGCGCCATCCTCACCTTCCCGGTCGTTACCGTCGCCATGCTCACCGAAAACCAGCGCTGCAAGGACGCCGCCTTTGCCAACCACATCGCGGGCGAACTCGCCGCCGGCAACGCCTTCTTCATCTACCTCTCCGACAACCCCGATTCGCTCGCCTCCTGCTGCCGCCTGCGCAACGCCATTGAAGACCGCACCTTCTCCTACACCCTCGGCGCGGGCGGCGTCGCTACCGGCTCGATTAACGTCATCACCATTAACATGAACCGCCTTGTGCAGGACGGGCGCGATCTGCTGACCGAAGTCGAAAAAATCCACCGCTACCAGTACGCCTACCGCAAACTGATGGAAGACTACCTCGCCGCCGGCATGCTCACCGTATACGACGCCGGCTTCATCACCCTCGACAAACAGTACCTCACCATCGGCATCAACGGCATGGCAGAAGCCGCCGAATCGCAAGGCATCACCGTCGGCAACAACCCCGCCTACCTCGCCTTCGTCCAGGAAAAACTGAAAACCATCTACCACGCCAACCAACGGGCGAATGCCGCATACGGCGTGCGCTACAACACCGAATTCGTCCCGGCGGAAAACCTCGGCGTGAAAAACGCCGCCTGGGACAAACGCGACGGCTACCACGTGCCGCGCGACTGCTACAACTCTTACTTCTACCTCGTGGAAGACGACCAGCGCACCAACGCGCTCGACAAATTCATCCTGCACGGACGCGAACTCATCGACTGGCTGGACGGCGGCTCGGCACTACACCTCAACCTCGACGAGGCGCTGAGCCGGGAAGGCTACCGCAAACTGCTGGACATCGCCGCGCACACCGGCTGCAACTACTTCTGCATCAACGTGCGCATCACCATCTGCAACGACTGCGAACACATCGACAAACGCACGCTGACCGCGTGCAGCGCCTGCGGCTCGCGCAACATCGACTACGGCACGCGCGTCATCGGATACCTGAAGCGCGTCTCCGCCTTCAGCGCCGGCCGGCGCGCCGAACACGCGCTACGCCACTACCACCGCGACCCTGCAGAAAGCAAAAAAGACGCGGCAGCGTGAACCCTTTTACATACAGCTGAGCGCTCGAAGTGTATGTATATCTCCCCCAGATAAAGCCATGACCGATACCATAGTCATTGACCCCTTTGCCCGCATTAGCCTGCCAGAGAGCAGCGAAGTCCTCGAAGAACACCGCTTCCCACTCTTTGCATACAGCGGGCTTTACCAAAAACTGCGCGTTCCGGCGGCGGGCGTACAAGTAGAAAGCATCATCGTCAGCCTGGAAGAAGCGGCAGGGTGCGACACCCAATACCTGCTCAACCTCGTCGTCGCCTCCGGCTACCTCGCCGAAGATGCCGATCTCACCTTCCGCGAAAACCGCGCTGGGGGCTACCTCTACACCTACTTCAACCTCCAGCCGCTCGCCGACGCCGCCGAACCATAAGACAAACCGAACCTCAACTTTCTGGCGAGGCACGAAAAAGCGTACTACCATGCGCGCTCCATTCACCCACAAGAGGAAAAAAACCATGACCACACTCTACACCGCACACGCTCACGTTACCGGCGGCCGCGACGGCGCTGCCAAAAGCGATGACGGCAAACTGGACGTCAAACTCGCCCCGCCGAAAGAACTGGGCGGCAACGGCG
>CAURAS010000087.1:0-6514 GCA_963522865.1 uncultured Cardiobacterium sp. | reverse complement strand
GCGAAAAAACCGCGCCGCAACACTGGCGCATCCGCGTCGGCACCAAAGACCGCGATACCTCGCACGCCATCGCCGCCATTCTCGCCGCCAAACTGCAAAACAGCGGCAAGGACGTCGATTTGGCGATGCCGTGGGGCGTGCCGCACAGCGGCGACTACGACCTTGACGAACTGTTTAACTGGATGGACGGCGTAGTCACTCGAGCGCTCAGGTGTATGTAAATATAGTCGTTGAACTTATCAGATGGCGCCGCGCTGCGGTTTATCTACTCCGCCCCGCGAAGCGCCCTCCCCCACCAACCCATTTACCCACTCAAGAACCATGCTCCTCAATCTCCCCGCTACCTTACCCATCGCCCGCTACCGCTACACCTTCACCATCACCCGCACCCTGCAATCGCCCGCCTACATCGGCTCGGCACTGCGCGGCGCCTTCGGCCATGCCCTGCGCCGGGCGAGCGTGCCACGCGGCCACCATCCCGACCCCGAACTGCTACAACACACCCCCTACACCCACATCTTCGAGCCCGCGCCGCGTCCGGACATCGGCATTGCCAACCCGGCGACCATCCCGCCGCCCTACAGCATCGAACCCGCCCACCTTGACGACCGCCGCGACTACCCGCCCGGCAGCCAGTACCAATTCAGCCTCGTCCTCATCGGCCGCGCCCGCCACTACCTGCCGCTCATCAGCTACGCCTGGCAACAAGCCTTCCAAACCGCCGAAGGCGTCGCGCGTGGTCAGGGCGAACTCACCGCCATCGCCATTGAGCGCGCAGACGGCTGGCAAGACCTCTACGACGGCGCGCGCATCACCGAACACGACAGCCACATCACCCTGCCGGACACCGTCCCCGACCGCCTGACCCTGCACATTCACACCCCGCTGCGCCTGCAACACAACGGCGTCGCGCTGGGCGTTGAGCGCCTTGACGCGCAAACCCTGCTGACCCAGCTCCAGCGCCGCCTCTCGCTCACCGCACAAATCCACCTCGGCCTCACCCCGCAGGCGGATTACGCCGCGCTCAAAACCCAAGCCGCGCAAGTCGAGAGCCGCAAAAACCTGCGCTGGTACGACTGGCAGCGCTACTCCAACCGCCAACAGCGCCACATGCACCTGGGCGGCGTCATCGGCGACTGGGAACTCGCCAGCCTCGCCCCCGAACACGCCCGCGCCCTGCAAATCGGGCAATGGCTGCATCTGGGCAAAAACACCACCTTCGGCCTTGGCCGCTACACCCTGACAGAACAGCCATGACCACCTGGTTTATCAGCCGCCACCCTGGCGCCATTGCCTGGATAAAAGCCCAGCCACAATGGCACATTGACCACTACCGCGCCCACCTCGACCCGGACGACATCGCCCCCGGCGACACCGTCATCGGCACCCTGCCGCCGCACATCGCCGCCGCCGTCTGCGCCAAAGGTGCTGCATGGTATGCACTGCAACTGCCGCAAGAAGCTGAACGGCGTGGCAGTGAATACAGCGCGGCAGACATGACCGCGCTGGGCTGCACCCTCCAGCGCTACCACATCCACAAAACCTGAAAGGAAAACCCCATGCCCAAATACAACATTCACGTCTGCATCGTCTCCGACCAGCCGATTCCCAACTACGTCCCCGTGCTGGACAACCAGTTCCGCCCGCAAGAAGTCATCCTGCTCGTCACCGACCGCATGCGTACAAAAGCCGAAGCACTCGCGCAAACCCTGAAAACCCGCTGCGGCGTCAAAACACGACAAATCGCCATCCAAAGCGAATACGACATGCAAGAAATGGAAGACAAAGTGCTGGGTGAACTCATCGCGCTCGATGAGTCCAAAGAAAACATCGCGCTGAACCTTACTGGCGGCACCAAACTGATGGCGCTTGCCGCCTACCGCACCTTCCACGATGCGGGTTACCCCACCTTCTACTTCACCGCCACCAGCAACGAAGTACTACTGCTCGATAACAACGAACGCCTCACCCTGCAACCGCCGAAAATCAAAATCGAAGACTACCTGCACCTGCACGGCTACCAAATCGCCGCCAACAACCAAGTACAGCGCAGCGTACCGCGCGAACGGCAAGCTATCGGCGAAGAACTCATCCAGCGCCACCAATATTACGCCAACGCCATTACTGCCCTAAACGGCATCATCAGCGACGGCCGCAGCAAAAATCGCAAAACCCTCACCTTCACCAAAAGCCAGAGCTGGGGCGCACTCGATGACCTCATTGACCTCCTGGCCAGCCACGGCCTGCTCAAAACCGACGGCGACAAAATCACCTTCACCGACGAAGACAGCCTGCGCTACACCAACGGCGGCTGGCTCGAAGAATACACCTACCACATCGCTGCCAGCCTGCCAGATATTCAGGACATCGCGCTTAACGTCCAGATTGAAAACGCGGGCAACTCGCACCAGCCAAACGAACTGGACATCGCCATCCTGAGCCACAACGTTCTCTTCGTACTCGAATGCAAAACCGCCAACCTCAAGGCAGACGAGAAAACCCAAAACGCCCTCTACAAACTCGAAACCCTGAAAAAACTCGGCGGCCTGCGTACCCGAACCGCCTTCATCGCCTACCGCGAATTGCCACGCGAAACCCGCGACCGCGCCAAAGGCGCCGACATCAGAATCATCGAACAAAAAGACCTGCCCGGCTTCAAAACCGAGCTGCACAAATGGATTGCCCAGCAATAGCCTTCCTTCCAAACCATCCTTACAGCGGAAAACATTTGCCCTACCTTCAAAGCACCCTCGCCAACGAAGAAAAACTCGGCAAAACCCTGCGCGAATCGCTGGAAACCCTAAAAACGACCACACTCTGACGCGCTCGCCCTGGCGGGCAAACACAAAAAAAGCCGGGCATTCTGCCCGGCTTTTAACGATTAGTTATACATACACCTGAGCACTCGAGGTGTATGTAAATGCGCTATGCCCCCCGCTCGCAAAACAGACACGGGCGGTTACGCAGCGCTACCCGCCCCTACCAGAGGGATTTATAGTGGAATAAATTGGAAACAAAGAACTGCAGCGAGGCAAGCCGCCGATATGCGCGCTCCCCCCTGTAGGGGAGTGAATAATTCACGTAGCGACCACATTCAAAACGAATTCAAACAGCCCTTAGCCTTCGCGCGCCCGCGAAGAGCGCAAACTGCGGGGCATTCGGCTTTTTCTCGAACAGCAGGTTTCCATTCTCGCCCCATGCCAGTTTCAAATTTACATACACCTGAGCGCTCGATATGTATGTATAACTACGGCGCGCTCAATGCCCGCCGCAGCCGCAGCCTTTCTCCCAGTTTTTCTTTTTCGTGGTTTTGCCGATGCCGGGGTTTAAGCTGTTGGTCGGGTCTTGTGCACGGTAGAAGTTGGCGAGCGCTTCTTTGGCGGGGTAGAGGTGCCCGACGTTGTGCTCTGCCGGGTATTCGGCGCCTTTGCCGTCCAGATACGCGAGCAGCGCGTGTTTGACCGCCGCCGCGTCGCTGCCGGGTTTCAGGATGTAGTCTTGGTGCATGACGTGGCAGAAGTAGTGGCCGTAGTAGAGTTTGGCGGCGATGTGCTGGTCGATTTCGGCGGGCAGGCGCTCGAACCAGTCGTGTTCGTTGCGGCGCAGCGCGATGTCCAGCGCCAGGAGGTCGCCGACTTCGCGGCCTTTGACGGCGTGGTAGCGGTTGGCGGCGCCGGCGGCGGCGAAGCGGTGCAGGGTCGCCTGCGCGCCTTCTTTGCCGCTGCAGGCGTAGTAGGCACCGTCATGCGGGTGGGCGTCGAAGTATTGTTTGAGGTAGCTGGCGGCTTCGTCCACGCCGCCGTCCGCCATTTTCAGGATGAGGTGGTGTTCGTATTGTTCCCGCATGTGTTGCATGAATGGCGGCAGGTGCGTCGGCAGCATGTCGGTTGCGCATTGGCTGATGCGGTCAGAGAGGTTTTTGATGCGCAGTTTTTCGCCGAGGCGGTCGATGCGGTTTTTCCAGCGGAAGAAGGCCGGGATGTGTTTGCTGCCGAGGCGGTCGATGACGAGGTAGGTGTCGCGGCCGTAGCGCTCGGCGATGTCGTAGCAGTCGCGGTGCATGTATTCGCCGGAGACGGGCAGGTTTTTGAAGTGTTTGAGGATGTGGCGGCGCAGTTCGGTCAGGGTGTCGGGGTCGTGCGCGCCGATGTAATAGACTTGCTGGCGTTCGGGCTTGGCGAAGGTGTCAATGCGTACCGCGAAGACGATGAGGCGGCCTGCCGAGCCGGAGGCCTCGTAGAGGCGACGCGCGTCGTTGTTGTAACGCGAGGGGGTGTCGGCGTCGATGTCGCGCACGCGGTCCTGGTATTCGTGGTCGGAGGTTTGGCCGCTGGCGGGGGCGATGTCGGCGTCTGTGTAGTCGCCGCGCTCCAGGCGGTTCAGCAGGCTTTCCGGGTGCTGGCCGAGGTTGATGCCAAGATGATTGACCAGTTCGAGTTCGCCGTGTTCGTTGACGCGGGCGTAAAGCGCCATTTCGGTGTAGGCGGGACCACGGTGGATGAGCGCGCCGCCGGAGTTGTTGCAGATGCCGCCGATGATGGACGCGCCGATGCAGCTGGAGCCGATGACGCTGTGCGGTTCGCGGCCGATGGCGGTCAGTTCGTCTTCGAGTTCGTAGAGGGTGGCGCCGGGCAGGGCGATGGCTTGGGCGCCGTCTTCGATGAGGCGGATGCCTTTTAAGCGGCGGGCGCTGATGAGGACGACGGGGCGGTCGTAGTCGCCGTAGGGGACGGAGCCGCCGGTGAGGCCGGTGTTGCTCGCCTGCATGATGATGATGAGGTCGTGCGCGACGCAGGTTTGCGCGGTCTGCCACAGTTCGTAGAGGCTGCCGGGCTGGACGACGGCGAGGACGTCGCCTTCGCCGTAGCGGAAGCCTTTGCGGTACGGCGCGGTTTTCGCCGGTTTGGTGAGTAGGTGTCGGCGGCCGACGATGGCGGCGAGTTCGGCTAGGGCGGGGTGGTTTGTTGTCATGGGTTTTCCTTTGTGATTTTGGATGGGGTTGTGCCGCCGCGCCGCTCAAGCGGCTTTCGCAGCGGCGCCTGCCATGAAGCTGTTTACATACACCTCGAGCGCTCGGCTGTATGTAAATGTAAGCGGCAGGAGAAATCGTTAGATGGTAAACGCGCGCCCGGGGTCATCCCCCCTGCGCCCCGTCCATCGGCGTTTTGCGCGAGACTTTGGCGTCGCGGTGCTGGTGTTTCAGGCGGGCGAGGTAGGCGTCGTCAATGTCGCCGGTAATGTAGCAGCCGTTGAACACCGAGCAGTCGAAATCTTGCGGCAGGCTGTGTTTGGTACCGGCGCAGGCGTCGATGAGGTCGGGCAGGGTTTGATAGATCACGCGGTCGGCGCCAATCGCGGCGGCGACGTCTGCTTCTTCGCGGCGGTAGGCGATGAGCTCGTCGTGCGTCGGCATGTCGATGCCGTAAACGTTCGGGAAGCGCACCGGCGGCGCGGCGCTGGCGAAATAGACTTTCTTCGCGCCTGCATCGCGCGCCATCTGGATAATCTGCTCGCTGGTGGTGCCACGCACGATGGAGTCATCCACCAGCAGCACGTTTTTGTTGCGAAATTCCAGCGTCATCGCGTTCAACTTCTGCCGCACCGACTTCTTGCGCAGCTTCTGCCCCGGCATGATGAAGGTGCGGCCGATATAGCGGTTCTTCACGAAACCCTCGCGGTATTTCACGCCGAGGCGCGCCGCCAGCTCAATCGCCGAACTGCGGCTGGTGTCCGGGATGGGGATGACGACGTCAATATCATGCGTCGGCCAGTCGCGCAAAATGCGCTCGGCGAGCTTCTCGCCCATGCGCAGGCGGGCTTTGTAAACATTGATGCCGTCGATGGTCGAATCCGGGCGGGCGAAATAGACGTACTCGAAGATGCACGGCACGCGACGCGGGCTTTCGGCGCATTGCTGGTGATGCACCTCGCCGCTGGCGGTGATAATGAGCGCCTCGCCGGGCTCTAAATCGCGGACGATGGTGAAGCCTTGCGCTTCCAGCGCCACCGATTCGCTGGCAATCATGTACTCCGTGCCGCCGTCTTCCGCCTCGCGCATGCCGTAAATCAGCGGGCGGATGGCGAACGGATCGCGGAAGGCGACCAGGCCATAGCCGCTAATCATCGCCACCACCGCATACGCGCCGCGCACCCGGCGGTGCGTCGCGGCGACCGCCTGAAAAATCACCGCCGGCGTCGGCCGCAACTGCTGCTGCCGCTGAATCTCATGCGCGAAAACATTGAGCAACGCCTCCGAATCCGAATGAGTGTTGATATGGCGCAAATCGCTGGCATAAATGGCGCGGATAAGCTCATCGGTGTTGGTGAGATTGCCGTTGTGCGCGAGCGCGATGCCGTAGGGCGAGTTCACATAAAGCGGCTGCGCCTCGGCCGCGCTGGACGTGCCCGCGGTCGGGTAGCGCACATGGCCGATGCCATAATCGCCGACGAGGCGCTGCATCTCGCGCTCGCTGAAAACATCGCGCACGAGGCCGTTGTCCTTGTGCAGAAAAAA
>CAURAS010000086.1:0-6527 GCA_963522865.1 uncultured Cardiobacterium sp. | reverse complement strand
ACGTCGAGCAAATTGTCAATGACCTGCCGCGCGTGGCCAACGCCACCGGGCAGGTGAACATCTCGCCCGACACCTCGCGTCTGCTCAATCTCTGCGACAAATACGCGCAGCAAAACGGCGACAAATTCATCTCCTCCGAGCTGTTCCTCCTCGCCGCCTGTGAAGATTCCGGTGCGCTCGGCAAGGTGCTGAAAACCGCGGGCGTGCAGAAAGCCAAACTGCAACAAATCATTGACCAACTGCGCGGCGGCGAACCCGTGACCGATGAAGCCGCCGAAGACAAACGCGAAGCGCTGAAGAAATACACCATTGACGTTACCGCGCGCGCCGAGCAGGGCAAGATTGACCCGGTCATCGGCCGCGACGAAGAAATCCGCCGCGCCATGCAAATCCTGCAACGGCGCAACAAAAACAACCCCGTCCTCATCGGCGAGCCGGGCGTTGGCAAAACTGCCATCGTCGAAGGGTTGGCACAGCGCATCGTCAATGGCGAAGTGCCGGAAAGCCTGAAGGGCAAGCGCCTGCTCTCGCTGGATCTTGCCGCCCTCTTGGCAGGCACCAAATACCGGGGCGAATTTGAAGAGCGGCTGAAAGCGGTGCTGACCGACATCGAAAAAGCCAACGGGCAAATCATCCTTTTCATCGACGAGATTCACACCATGGTCGGCGCGGGCAAAACTGAAGGCTCGATGGACGCCGGCAATATGTTGAAACCCGCCCTGGCGCGCGGCGAGCTGCACTGCATCGGCGCGACCACGCTCGACGAGTACCGCCAGTACATGGAAAAAGACGCCGCGCTGGAGCGCCGCTTCCAAAAAGTGATGGTAGAAGAGCCGACGGTGGAAGACACCATCGCCATCCTGCGCGGCCTGCAAGAGCGCTATGAAGTGCATCACGGCATCGACATCACCGACCCTGCGCTGGTTGCCGCCGCCGTCCTCTCCAACCGCTACATCACCAACCGCCAACTGCCGGACAAAGCCATCGACCTCATCGACGAAGCCGCCGCGCAAATCCGCATGGAGCTCGACAGCAAACCGGAGACGATGGACCGCATTGACCGTCGCCTCATCCAGCTGAAAATGGAGCGGCTGGCGCTGGAAAAAGAACACGACGACGCCTCGAAAAAACGCCTCGCCGACCTGCAAGACGAAATCGGCAAACTGGAAAAAGAATACGCCGACCTCGAAGAAGTCTGGCAAGCCGAAAAAGCGACCATCCAGGGCAGCGCGGGCATCAAAGAAGAAATCGACCGCCTGCGTGTGGAGCTGGAAGCGGCAAAACGGCGTGGCGACTACGCGGCGATGAGCGAAATCCAGTACGGCAAAATCCCGGCGCTGGAAAAACAGCTGGCACACAGCGAAAGCGCGGAAAGCAAGCCGCAGCACACCCTGGTGCGCAGCGAAGTGACCGAAGAAGAAATCGCGCAAATCGTCTCGCGCTGGACGGGCATCCCCGTCGCCAAAATGCTCGAAGGCGAAAAAGAAAAACTGCTGGCGCTGGAAAGCGCGCTCGGTGCGCGCGTCGTCGGTCAAGAAACCGCGGTCGAAGCGGTGGCGAACGCCATTCGCCGCAACCGCGCCGGTCTTTCCGACCCGAACCGCCCGATTGGCTCGTTCCTCTTCCTCGGACCCACCGGCGTCGGCAAAACCGAACTGTGCCGCACGCTCGCCGAATTCCTCTTTGACAGCGACGACGCCATGGTGCGCATCGACATGAGCGAATTCATGGAAAAACACAGCGTTGCCCGCCTGATTGGCGCGCCGCCCGGCTACGTCGGCTACGACCAAGGCGGTTACCTCACCGAAGCAGTGCGCCGCCGCCCCTATTCCGTCATCCTCTTTGACGAAATCGAAAAAGCGCACGCGGACGTCTTCAACATCCTGCTGCAAGTGCTGGACGACGGCCGCCTTACCGACGGCCAGGGGCGCACCGTGGACTTCCGCAACACCGTCATCATCATGACCTCCAACCTCGGCTCGCACCTGATTCAAGAAATGAACGGCGGCGACTACGAGGCGATGAAAGTGGCGGTGATGGAAGTGGTTGCCAGCCACTTCCGCCCGGAATTTATCAACCGCATCGACGAAACCGTGGTCTTCCACGCCCTCGGCAAAGAGCATATGCAAGGCATCGCCAACATCCAGTTGCAACGCCTGCGCAAACGCCTCGCCGAACGCGACCTGGGGCTGGACATCAGCCCGGCGGCGCTCGCGCAACTGGTGGAAGTCGGCTACGACCCGGTCTTCGGCGCGCGCCCGCTGAAACGCGCCATCCAGACCCATCTGGAAAACCCGCTGGCACAGCGCATCCTCGCCGGCGACTTTGTCCCCGGCAGCACCGTGCATGTGGACTACCAGGACGGCGCAGGGTTTACCTTCCGCGCCTGATGCTGTTCGCCCACAAGAAAACCCGCCGCAAGGCGGGTTTCTTTATGACGGCATAGATTTACATACACTATGAGCGCTCAAGTGTATGTAAACGCAGTATCTGATTATTTACATACACCACGAGCGCTCAGGTGTATGTAAATACGCTTAGACAATCCCCTGCGCCAGCATCGCGTCGGCGACCTTGACGAAGCCGGCGATGTTTGCGCCCTGGACGTAGTTGATGCTGCCGTCGTCGCGCGTGCCGTAACGCTGGCAGGATTCGTGGATGGCGGCCATGATGCCGTGCAGGCGGTTATCGACTTCTTCGCGCGTCCACGAGAGGCGGATGGCGTTCTGGCTCATTTCCAGACCGGAGGTGGCGACGCCGCCGGCGTTGCTCGCCTTGCCCGGTGCGTAGAGGATGCCTGCCTTGAGGAATTGTTCGGTCGCTTCCAGGGTGGACGGCATGTTCGCTCCTTCGGCGACGCAGGTGCAGCCGTTGGCGAGCAGGGTTTTCGCGTCGTTTTCGTCCAGCTCGTTTTGCGTGGCGCAGGGCAGGGCGATGTCGGCCGCCACGCCCCAGGGACGTTCGCCGGGGAAGAATTCCAGCCCCTGCTCTTTGGCATAGACTGCGAGGCGTTCGCGCCGCACTTCTTTCAGTTCCAGCAGCGCTTGCAGTTGCGCCTCGGTCATGCCGCTGTCGGCGAAGCGGACGAAGCCGCCGGAATCAGAGACGGTCAGCACTTTGGCGCCGCGCTGGATGGCGCGCTCCGCCGCATATTGGGCGACGTTGCCGGAGCCGGAGATGAGTACGCGCTTGCCGCCGAGGTCTTGCCCGCGCGTTTGCAGCATGAATTCGGTGAAGTAGATAAGGCCGTAGCCGGTCGCCTCGGGACGGATGAGGCTGCCGCCGTAGGACAGGCCTTTGCCGGTGAAAACGGAAGTAAAGCCGTTGGTCAGGCGCTTGTATTGACCAAACATATAGCCGATTTCGCGCGCACCAACGCCGATGTCGCCGGCGGGGACGTCGGTATCGGCGCCAATGTGGCGATACATTTCGGTCATGAACGACTGGCAGAAGCGCATCACTTCGCCGTCGCTCTTGCCTTTGGGGTCAAAATTCGAGCCGCCTTTGGCGCCGCCCATCGGCAGCGTCGTCAGCGCGTTTTTGAAGACTTGCTCAAAGGCGAGGAATTTCAATACGTTCAAGTCCACCTGCGGGTGGAAGCGCAGCCCGCCCTTATAGGGGCCGATGGCGGAATTCATCTGCACGCGGAAACCGCGGTTGAGCTGCACATTGCCGTGGTCATCGACCCACGGCACGCGGAATACGATGATGCGCTCCGGTTCGACGATGCGCTCCAGCAAGCCCTGTTCGGTGTAGCGCGGGTTCTTCGCGAGAAAGCCTTCCAGGCTAGAAAACACTTCCTGCACCGCCTGGTGAAAGACGGGCTGACCGGGGTCACGTTGCTGGATGCGGGCGAACAGGGCGCTTAAAACAGATTGGGGCATAGTTATCTCCTCTAAAAAAGTGAAAAAAACAGCAGAAAAATCTGCCGGACGCGCAATATAAAGCGATTTTCGCCAAACGCCAACTAAAAATTGTCGAAAAGGGCAAAAAAATGCCAACGGCGATACCGTTGGCGCATTAGCTGTTCAACACGAACGTAGGGTAGTGCTTGCCCCATCGTCAAAACGAGAGATGCTCATGGTGGGTCAAGACCCACCCTACCAATATACATACAGGGTAGCGCTCGTAGTGTATGTAAATGTCCCATTGAATCACGCAGCTTTTTCTGTTCCCGCCTGGCCGATGGCCACCAGTGTCGCGCGCAGCATCGCGCTGACGGTGTCCTGGCTGTAGGCGATGCCGGTGTGCAGGTGGTCGCCAATCATCAGCTGCACGTAGGCGACCGCTTGCGCGTCGGTGGATTTGCTCATCGCGTGTTCGGCGTAGTTGGCGACGCTAATGGTGAGGCCGGTGTGGGTTTGCAGGGCGTCGATGAAGGCGCTCATCGCGCCGTTGCCGTTGCCGCCGATGTGGATGGGGTTGCCGTGGGTGTCGTGCAGGGTCGCTTCCAGGTGGTCGTGCTGTCCCTGGCGGCGCAGGGTGTAGTCGTCGAGATGGAGCGGGCTGTCGTGCAGGTAGCGCGCTTCAAAGAGGGCGATGATGTCCTGGCTGGTGAGTTCTTTTTGCGTGCGCTCGCTTTCGGCCTGCACTTTTTGCGCGAAGTCGATTTGCAGCCAGCGCGGGACGTTCAGGCCGTAGTCGCGGGCGAGGATGTAGGCGACGCCGCCTTTGCCGGATTGGCTGTTGATGCGCACGACGTCCTGGTAGCTGCGGCCGATGTCGAGCGGGTCAATCGGCAGGTAGGCGATGTCCCAGATGCCGCCGCTGTCTTTTTCCAGCGATTTTTTGATAGCGTCTTGGTGCGAGCCGGAGAAGGCGGTGAAGACGAGTTCGCCGATGTAGGGATGACGCGGGTGTACGGGCAGGTTGTTGCATTCGCTGACGATGTGGACGATGTCGTTCATGCGCGAGAAGTCGAGCCCGGGATCGATGCCCTGGCTGTAGAGATTCATCGCCATAATCATGATGTCCATATTGCCAGTGCGTTCGCCGTTACCAAGCAGGGTGCCTTCAACGCGCTCCGCCCCCGCCATTACCGCAAGTTCGGAAGCTGCAACGGCGCAGCCCCGGTCATTGTGGGTGTGTACGCTGAGGGTGATATGCCTGCGGCAGCTGAGGTGGCGGCAGAAGTATTCGATTTGGTCAGCGTAGCAGTTCGGTGTGCAGGCTTCGACGGTATTCGGCAGGTTGAGGATGACTTTGCGCCCTGCCCACGGCTGCCAGATTTGGCAGACAGCTTCGCAGACGGCGACGGCAAAATCCGGCTCGGTCTGCGAGAAGCTCTCCGGCGAGTATTCAAAAATCCATTCGCTATCCGGGTAACGCGCAGCCCGTTCTTGCAGCAGAGTCGCGCCCGCAACGGCGATAGCCGTAATGTCTTCTTTGCTTTTTTCATAGACTTTTTCCCGCTGTACGCGCGAGGTGGGGTTGTACAGGTGGACGATAGCGCGCTTGGCGCCGCGTAGGGACTCGAAGGTGCGGTCAATGAGGTGTTCGCGTGCTTGTACCAGTACCTGGATGGTTACGTCGTCAGGGATATGACCGCCTTCAATAAGCAGGCGTGTGAAGTCATATTCAATTTGTGAGGCGGCGGGGAAGCCGATTTCGATTTCTTTGAAGCCGCACGATACCAGCAGCTTGAAAAAGCGCAGCTTTTGCTCGATGGTCATCGGGTCAATCAGCGCCTGGTTGCCGTCGCGCAAATCGACGCTGACCCAGACGGGCGCTTTGTCTATGACCTTGTCCGGCCAGGTGCGGTCGGGCAACTGCGGGGCGAAGGCGAAGGGACGGTATTTGTGGTGGTTGAAGCGGCTCATGTGGTCTCCTGTTTGCTGAAGCCGCGCATTATAGCTACAAATATTGTGAAATGCCCGGTAAATTCGGCGCAGTCTTGCGCTATAATGAGGGAGTTAAACCACGGAATGAGAAATTATGGGTGATATTCACTTTATGCTGGACGAGACCGACAAGAAAATCCTCGGCATCCTCGCCAACGACGGCCGCATCAACAATCTGGCGCTGGCGGAAGCCATCAACCTCTCGCCCACGCCGTGCGCGCGGCGGGTGAAGCGGCTGGAAGAAGCGGGAATTATCGAAGGCTACCGCGCCATCGTCAATCGGCGCGCGCTCGGCTATGCCTTAAGCGCCTTTATCGCCGTTACCCTCGATCACCACACGCCGGAGCGATTCCGCGTTTTCGAGGAGCAGGTCAGCCAATTCCCGGAAGTCATCCGCATGAGCATCGTCACCGGCCGCGCCGAAGACTACCTGTTGCAAGTGCTAGTCGGCAGCATGCAGGAATTTGAAGAATTCCTGCTGGGCAAGCTCAACCGCATCCCCGGTGTGATAAACGTCCATTCCAGCTTCGAGATGCGCTGCGTGCTGGACCGCCAGCCGCAACCCTAGCCAGTCTGCGGCTTTGCGCGTATCATTTTTCCGCAACCTGTTCATACCAGTCTTCCGCCACGAGAACCCTATGCCGCCCAGAAACAAAATCAGCCGCCTGGTCAAAGAAACTGCTGGAT
>CAURAS010000085.1:0-6651 GCA_963522865.1 uncultured Cardiobacterium sp. | reverse complement strand
TAACGGCGGTGAATAGGAGTGCAGCACTGATGATTCGTGAATTTTTCATGTTTGCCTCTCGTGTTAAACTGCGCCGCCATTATCCATGAGCGGAGGACGTGATGAAAAGTAACCCTTTTTCTTTTTTGTTGGACCAGTTGGAGCAGAAATTGCCCGATTCGCTGCGCCCGGTGCAGGCGGAGGTGAAAGCGGCGGCACGATCGCTGCTGGACGACAAGCTGGCGCAGTTTGACTGGGTGCCGCGCAGCGAGTTCGAGGCGCAGGCGCAGCTTTTGGCGCAGGCCGAGGCGCGCATCGCCGCGCTGGAGGCGAAGCTGGAGAGTAAGGGCGCGTAAAGTGCCCTTTGTTTTTCATGACCCACCACTGCGCCGTTATCGGCAACCCCATCGCCCACTCGCGTTCGCCGGAAATCCACGCCGGATTCGCCGCCGCGCGCGGCATTGACCTGCGCTACGAGCGCATCCTCGCCGCAGACGAGGCGGACTTTGCCGCTATCGTCGCCCGTTTCTTTGCCGACGGCGGGCGCGGGCTGAACGTGACCGTTCCCTACAAACAAACCGCCTACCGCCTCTGCGAGCGCACCACGCCATATGCCGCTGCTGCCGAAGCCGCCAATACCCTGTGGCAAGAAAACGGCAAACTCTGTGGCGACAACACCGACGGTCGCGGCCTCTGCCTCGCCCTGCAAGAACACGGCATTGCCCTCGCCGGCGTGCGCATCCTCATCCTCGGCGCGGGCGGCGCGGCGCGCGGCGTCATCCTGCCGCTGTGCGAAGCGAATCCGGCGGCGTTACACCTCGCCAACCGTACCCTCGCCAACGCCGCAGCCGTCATCGCCAGCCAACAGCCGCTGACCACCGTGCCGCTTGCCGCCTACAGTCTCGCCGACCTCGCCGCGCGCGCGCCCTACGACCTCATCATCAACGCCACCTCGACTGGCTTGAGCGACACCCCGCTCGCCCTGCCCGCCAACATCGCCCACGGCGCGAGCCGCGCCTACGACATGCAATACGGCAAAAGCACGCCGTTTCTCGCTTGGGCGGCGGCGCAGCAAATCACCGCGCACGACGGCTACAGTATGCTCGTCGCCCAAGCCCGCCTTTCCTTCCACCAATGGTTCCCGCTATGAACACAGAACTGCTAAAAAACTACCGCGACCCCGTCCTTGACCTACAACCCTTCGCCCACCCCGGCGCGCTGCGCGACAACGGCGACGGCAGCATCACCCTTGCCCCCGGCTTCCCGGCGGCAAGCGAAGAAAAACGCTGGCGCGACAACCTGCAAGCGCTCGGCATCGACGCCAGCAAACTGCGCTTTGACTATCGCATTGAAAGCCAAAACGTACAAAGCGGCCTCAAACCCTACCCCGGCGTGAAAAACATCATCGCCGTCGCCTCCGGCAAAGGCGGCGTCGGCAAATCCACCCTCTCGGTAAACCTCGCCATCGCCCTGAGCCAGTTGGGCGCGGCGACCGGTCTGCTTGATGCCGACATCTACGGCCCCAGCCAGGCGCGCATGCTCGGTGGCGCGACCCGCCCGGAAAGCACCGACGGCCGCACCATGCAGCCGATTGTCCGCCACGGTCTACAAACCCTCTCACTGGGCGACCTTGTCGAAGAAGACACCGCGATGATCTGGCGCGGCCCCATCGTCACCCAAACCCTGCTGCAACTCTTCCGCGAAACCCGCTGGAAAGACCTCGACTACCTCATCATCGACCTGCCGCCCGGCACCGGCGACACCCAGCTGACGCTTTCTCAACAAATCCCGGTCGCGGGCGCGGTCATCATCACCACGCCGCAGGACATCGCCCTGCTGGATGCGAAAAAAGCCAAAACCATGTTCGACAAAGTCGCCGTCCCCGTGCTGGGCCTGGTGGAAAACATGAGCAGCTACACCTGCCCCAACTGCGGCCATGAAGCGCACATCTTCGGCAAAGACGGCGGCAAACTGCTCGCGGTCAGCCACCACCTGCCCTACCTCGGCGACATCCCGCTGGACATCCGCATCCGCGAAGAAACCGACAACGGCAACCCGACCACCGCCGCCGAACCCGACAGCGACATCGCCCAGCGCTACCGCACCATTGCGCTACGCACCACCGCCCACCTCGCCGCTAGACAAAAAAGCGCCACGCAGGCATTCCCGAAAATCGTGGTGGAGCGCTGAAGCAACTTGCCCTTTCCCCGTGAGGGCGGCACGGGGCGGCATCCACTCACCATTTACATACACCATGAGCGCTCAGGTGTATGTAAATAGAAAGGCAGTCATCAAAACCCGCAAGCTGCCAATCTGGTCTCTCGTGGGTGTGGTGCAGCTTCTGCGGCTACCTAACGAAACCCCACGGACCTATCGCCCACTCACCATTTACATACACTACGAGCGCTCAGGTGTATGTAAATTCCCCAAACACAAACACCATGAAAAAACACCTCTTCCCCCTCCTCGCCGCTCTTGCCTTCCCGCTTGCCCACGCCGCAGACAGTGCGCTCGATGCCGCCCGCCGCTTCTTTGAAGCCGTGCGCGACCAACAAGGTGCCGTCGCCGTCGCCCAACTGGCCATCCCGGCAGACCAGCGCGACGCCTTCCAAAAAATGATCGACGACGGCGACATCACCCGCATCTTCGCCGAACACGGCGGCATTGACCACTTCAGCATCGACGAAACCGGCGTGAAAAACGAACAAACCCAACTCGTCCACGTCGAAGTCCACAGCAAAGACGGCCACAGCGCCTCCTTCGGCGACATCCTCATCATCCGTACGGCCGACCGCGGCTGGCTGGTGGACGGGCGCAGTTTCTAACCCACACCACCCGCATCCTGAAAATCCTAACCCGGAAACCCTCATGAGCATCAAAAACGACCGCTGGATCAAACAAATGGCCGAACAGCACGGCATGATTGACCCCTTCGAGCCCAACCTCATCAGCCACGACGAAAACGGGCGCAAAATCGTCTCCTACGGCACCTCCAGCTACGGCTACGACGTCCGCTGCGCGCGCGAATTCAAAGTCTTCACCAACATCAACAGCGCCATCGTCGATCCCAAAGCCTTTGACCCGCAGAGCTTCGTCGATATCGAAAGCGACGTCTGCATCATCCCGCCGAATAGCTTCGCCCTCGCGCGCACCGTCGAATACTTCCGCATCCCGCGCGACATCCTCACCATCTGCCTCGGCAAAAGCACCTATGCCAGATGCGGCATCATTGTGAACGTCACCCCGCTAGAACCCGAATGGGAAGGCCACGTTACCCTCGAATTCTCCAACACCACGCCGCTGCCGGCAAAAATCTACGCGCACGAGGGCGTGGCACAAATGCTTTTCCTCCAGTCCGACCAGCCCTGCGCCATCTCCTACAAAGACCGCGCGGGCAAATACCAGGGACAGACCGGCGTGACCCTGCCGCGCACCTAAAACCCCAAGAAGCGTCAAAAAAGCAGCGAAAAAACACAAAATTTGCGCAAGATACCTCAAAAATCCCCAGGAACCATTGACGCTCCTGCGCATATCGCGTAGCTTTGCCCAGGCCACGACTTGCTGGCTCAACCGTTGAGGCTCAAACCATGAAAAAAACCATACTTGCCCTGACCTGTGCCGCCCTGTGCGCCGCGCCCACCCTCGCCGAAGAAGCGAAAAAGCCCTACCGCAGCACAGACGACATCATCGCCAGCGCTCCGGCCGATGCCTGGCGCAGCGTTGCCCCGGAAAACCTCCTCTACATGCAGCTGGACAAAGGCACGGTCATCTACGAACTCGCGCCCGACTTCGCACCGGAACACGTCGCGCAAATCCGCATGCTCGCGCAAAAACACTTCTGGGACGGCCTCAGCATCTACCGCGTGCAGGACAACTACGTCACCCAGTTCGGCGACCCGAACGTCGATACCGACAAACAAAAACCGCTGCCCGCCGAGGCGAAACACCTGCCCGCCGAATTCGAGCGCCCGGTCAAAGGGCTGAACTTCACCGCGTTGCCCGACCCGGACGGCTGGTCGGAAAAAGTCGGCTTTGCTGACGGTTTCCCGGTCGCCACCGAAAAAGACAATGCCTGGATTGCCCATTGCTATGGCATCCTCGGCGCCGGTCGCGACAACGCGCCGGATAGCAGCAACGGCACCGAGCTTTACGTCGTCATCGGCCAGTCGCCGCGCCACCTTGACCGCAACATCACCCTCGTTGGCCGCGTCCTGCAAGGCGTTGAGCTGCTCAGTTCACTGCCGCGCGGCGGCGGCAACGATGGCGGTTACATGGGCTTCTACCAGGACCCGAAAGAATACACGCCGATTAAAAGCATCCGCCTCGGCAGTGAAGTGCCGGAAGCCGAGCGCGTGCCGCTGCAAGTGATGAAAACAGACAGCCAGAGTTTCGCCGACGTCGTCGAATCACGGCGCAACCGCGGTGGCGACTGGATTGTCCGTCCCGCCGGACACACTGATGTTTGCAACATCACCGTGCCGGTACGCCGCGCGCCATAAATCGCGCGCAAAAAAAACGGTCGGGTATCCCATCCCGACCGTTTTTATTTACATACACATCGAGCGCTCAGCTGTATGTATAATCATCCTGTGATGACACAAATCCTTGCTATTCCTGATTCTTCATAAAATCCAATCGGCCACCCCGAGGCTAACCAATCACCATGCTATAATCGCGCGCTATCACCTTTCTACCCTGGAGAAACCCATGCAAGAACAAACCGATATCATCGTCGTTGGCGCCGGACCGGCAGGGCTCGCCTTCTGCCGTGCGCTTGCGGGCAGCCAACTTAACATCAGCATCGTTGAAGTACATCAACCAGAGGTGCTTGCCGACCCACCCTACGACGGCCGCGAAATCGCGCTCACCCACCCGTCCAAAGCCATCCTCGAAAACCTCGGCATCTGGCAGCGATTCCCCGCCGACGAAGTCCATTACCTGCGTGCCGCTTCCGTTTTAAATGGCGACTCGCCCTTCCGCCTGCATTTCCCGGTGCCGACACAAAACAGCCACCGACAGGCGATTGACACCCTCGGCTACCTCGTGCCGAACCACATCATCCGCCGCGCCGCCTACGAAGCGGTGCAGGGGCAGGAAAACCTGCGCTGGCACACCGGCCGCCGCGTGGTCGCGTGCAGTAGCGATGCCAGCAGCGCGCAGGTAACGCTCGATAATGGCGACAGCATCAGCGGCAAACTGCTGGTCGCCGCCGACAGCCGCTTTTCCTTCGTCCGCCGCGCGATGGGCATCGCCGCCGACACGCACGAATTCGGTCGTAACGTCCTCGTCTTCCGCCTCGAACACGAACTTTCCAACGACCACACCGCGAGCGAATGCTTCTTCTATGGCAGCACGTTGGCGCTCCTGCCGCTCACCGACCACATCACCAACTGCGTCGTTACTATCGACAGCCGCAAGGCGCCGGAACTCTTGGCGATGGACGGCGAAACGCTGGCCGACCACATCGCCGCGCAAGTCGGCCATCGTTACGGCGCGATGAAACTGGTGAGCAGCGTGCATGATTACCCGCTGGTCGGCGTGCACGCCCGCCGCTTCTACACCAACCGCTGCGCGCTCATCGGCGACGCCGCCTGCGGTATGCACCCGGTCACCGCGCACGGTTACAACCTCGGCCTGCAAAGCCAGGAAATCCTCTCGCGCCTCATTTTGCGTCAGGCAGGGCAGGGTAGGGACATCGGCGATCCGGCGCTGCTTGCCGCCTACGACCGCCGCCATCAGCTAAATACGCGCCCGCTTTATCACGGCACCAACGCCATCGTCAAACTGTTCACCCGCGAAACCCCGCCGGCGAAAATCCTGCGTCACGGTGTGCTCCGTCTCTCGCAAGCACTGCCGCCGCTGAAACGCCTGATTACCCGCCAGCTTACAGGTTAGTTAAGCCGCATAGACCCGCTGCGGCCGCCGTGATACACTCGCCGCGTTTTTTTCCCAACACAGGAGATTCCATGAAAAACACGCTGAAAATCGCTGCCGTCGCGGCGCTCGCCACCATCAGCCTCACCGCTGCCGCCAAAATTTCCGAAGGCAAAGCCTACGGTGACTGGAAAGGCACCTGCCAGGGCAGCGAATGCGGCGCCATCCAAATCGTCAATAACGACAAAGGCGAACCGGTCGGCCGCATCCTGCTGCGCCGCATCCCGGAAGCACAAAACAACGTCATCGCCTTCATCACCGTGCCGCTGGGCGTGAACCTGCGTGCGGGCATGGCGCTGGCGGCAGACGGCAAAGAGCTGGTCGTCACCCCGTTTGACTTCTGCGACCAGGGCGGCTGCAACGCAGCGATTCCGGTCGAAGGCAAAATCCTCGACAGCTTCAAAAAAGGCAACACCCTGCAAGTGGCGGCCTTCGTTGGCGACAAACAACAAACCATGGGCTTCTCCCTGAAAGGCGTTTCCGACGTCCTCAAAAACCTGTAAACCCAGGCCACCCCGAAGACCGGACTCGCGTCCGGTTTTTTTATGGATGGCGTTCTAAAGTTTGCTGCTCCGGCCCCGTTGCCAGGACAGAAAACACGGCGAAACGACTGTAGGGGCAAGCGGGATTTAGCGATGGTCATGAAGCTAAGGCGGCAGCATCAACTACGGATGTTTATGGCGTATTGGACAAAATGGAGGCTAAAAAACGCTGTAAGCCTTATGCTGCAAGGCTTTA
>CAURAS010000084.1:0-6668 GCA_963522865.1 uncultured Cardiobacterium sp. | reverse complement strand
ACGCCACCCTGCGCCTGCAGCGCGCATGCTACAGCGACGTCAGCGGCAAAACGCGGCGCGGCCAGGCGGCGGTGGTTCTGTTCATCGCCCGTCTCGGTCAGCAATTGCTATCGCCTGCGGCTCCCGCCCGTGCATCGCAGCCTTTTCAATACCAATGGCAATTCTCGCGGCATGACAGCGATAGCGACGACATCGGCTGCATGCTCATCCTCCTCGCCCTGCCGGCGCTGGCGGTCAGTGGCTTGCTTGCCGTATCCCTCAACACCGTCCTGCACCGGACAGGCATCCCCGGCAGCATGCTGATTACCACCACGGTTCTGCTCCTCGCCCTCTGCAGCATCATGCTTGGTCTGAACCATCTCTGGCTACGTCACGACAGCCGCCCCGCGCCAACCCTGCGCCTTGAGCGCGACGGCGTTCACTATCAAAACGACCGCGACACCCTGCACATCCCCTGGGTGACCATCGTTGCCGTGGAAACCGAACAACACGTGCAGGAAGACGGCAACTGGCGCTGCGCCGTGCATCTCTACTGGCAGCCGCACGCCAAGGCCGCTGCCCTGCGCCATCGTCGCATCAACACCAGCCGCCCGACCGAGCCGCAGGGCGATAGCCGCGACATCACGCGGCACATTGCGCAGCTTGTTCGCGCGCACAGCCCCAACTTCGGCAAAGCACGCGACCTGCCGGTTTCTTCCCGATAAAGTGCTTGGGGATGATTTATAGCAATCCACACAAGGCCTTGTACGGTGTTGTGCCGCTCCGCCGTACAAGAGCGTACTGTCTTGGGCGGCGGCCCATATATTTACCGCGTCTGGCGGCGAGGATCAGGGCTTGCATAGGATTTTGGAGGGGGCTGGAACAGCGAGGCTTGCCGCTTAACGCCACGCCTCGCCACGGGGGAGGGCGCGTATTGTGTAGGTTACGCGCGTTCCTCGCTAACCCAACCTACGATGCCAGCTTTTTGTGCAGCAACGGCACCGCTTCTTTGAACAGTGTTGCCAACGCCGCATATTCCGCCAGGGCAGCGACTTCATCGTGAGCGTAGGCGAGGACGCGCGGCAGGTCGGCAAGGTAGCCGCTTTTGCCGTCGCGGCTGGCGAGGCGGACGAACAGTCCCAGCACTTTCAGGTGGCGTTGTAGCGCAACGGCATCGCAGGCGCGCGCCCAGTCTTGCGCGCTAATCGCCGGGTAGTGGCGGGCGCGGAATTTTTCTTCCCAACGGCGCACGTCTTCTTGCGGATAGCGCAGATAGCAGTCGCGGGTGAGGGAAACGAGGTCGTAGGCGGGATGCCCCCAGAGCGCGTCCTGGTAGTCAAGGATGCCGATGCTGCCGTCAGCGCGGCGCATCAGGTTGCGGCAGTGGTAGTCGCGATGGACGCAGACGGCGTTTTCGTGTACTTCCGCCGCCAGTCGCGTTTCCAGTGTTTGTAACTGCGCGTTATCGGCATGGATGCCGAGCCACGGCAGGAACCATTCGCGTGTGAGCGAGACTTCGGTGTGCAGGCGGTCAAGCGCGTAGGGCGGGATGGCGTCGTGCAGTACGGCGGTCGCCTGTTGCCACTCGCCGAGGAGGGTGAGCGCCTGGACCATTGCCGCTTCCGGCGCGTCGGTGAGGTCGTGATAGAGCCAGCGGTCGCCGTAGTCTTCTAGGAGGAGAAAGCCTTGCGCGCTGTCGGCGGCATGTATTTGCGGCACGGGCAGACGACAGGCGCGGAACTGCGCGCTGCGTTCTTGAAAGAGGGCAACGCCGCCGTGTTCGGGTGGCGCGTCCATCAGGATGTAGCTGCGGTCGCCGTCCTGCACGCGGTAGTAGCGGCGGTAGCTGGCGTCGCCGCCGAGCGCGCTGAGCGTGATGTCCGCCCTTAATGCAGAAACCGCGAAAGTACGGCGGGCACTTTCGCGGTTTTCGGTCGGTTCACGCATCAGGAAGCGGGTTTAGTTTCTTCAGCCGGTTTGACTGCTTCAGCCGGTTTGGCGTCTTCCGCAGGTTTGGCGTCTTCCGCCGGTTTGGCGTCTTCTGCAGGTTTGGCGTCTTCTGCAGGTTTCGCTGCTTCAGCGGGTTTTTCTGCTTCTGCCGCTTTGCTATCTGCCGCAGGTTTGCTGGCAAGCGTGTTCAGTTCGTCAAAGAGGCGCGCGTAGTCTTCGCTGGAGTGTGGCACGTATTTGCCATCGACGACGAAGCCCGGTACGCCAGAGAGCCGACTGGCTTCAAAGAGGTTCTTGGCGCGGTTCATTTTTTCTTTAACGGCGAGCGAATCCCAGGCTTTTTCCGCGTCTTCTTGTTTGGCGCCGTTTTCCACGAGGAAGGTAATTGCCAGGTTGCGGTTAAAAATGATGCCGCGCTTGTTGTCTTTGTGGAAGGCGTCGAAGATTTTTTCGTCCATCGCTTTTTCGTCCATGCCCAGTTCGCGCAGGGTGTAGTAAAGCTGCGCACCGCCTGCCCAGTTCGGGGTAACGGCCGGGACGCGGGTGAATTTCAGCGCTGGGTCAATGCCGTTTGCCAGCCATTTTTGCAGTTCCGGCTCCATGTGGTAGCAGTGCGGGCAGCCATACCAGAAGAATTCGACGATTTCGCCCGCCTTGATGTCTTCGATGGATACGGGCAGGACGCTATAGTCCACGCCTTCGCGGTATTTCACCGGTTGTGCCTGGGCGGCGGTTGCAAAGGCGGCGGCAAGGGCGAGGACGGTCAGGGATTTTTTCAACATAGTAAACTCCGTGTGGGTACCAAAAGAGGCGCGCATTATAACGGCTCGTGCTTAGGCGGCAGCGGGTTATCCGAACGGTAATACCGCATGCTAAGATGCGCCCGTTTTTTCTACCGGACACCGCCATGCACCTGCCCCCGCAATCTTTCCCGCTGACGCGCAAGCGCCGCAACCGCAAGGACGATTTTTCCCGCCGCCTGATGCGCGAAACCACCCTGACCGCCGCCGATTTCATCCTGCCCGTGTTCGTCTGTGAGAGCGAAGGCAAGCGCGAAGCGGTGCCGTCCATGCCGGGCGTGTACCGCCTTTCCATCGATCAGTTATTAGCGGAATGCGCGGAATTAGTCGCGCTTGGCATCCCGGCGATTGCGCCGTTTCCGGTCATCAGCGCCGAATATAAAAGCGCAGACGCCGCTGCCGCTTACGACCCGGACGGCCTCATCCCGCGCACGGTGCGCGCCGTCAAAGCCGCTTTTCCCGAACTCGGCATCATGACTGACGTCGCCCTTGACCCCTACACCATCCACGGCCAGGACGGCATCACCGACGCCGACGGCTACATTCTGAACGACACCACCGTCGCCACCCTCATTAAACAAGCGCTCTGCCATGCCGACGCGGGCGTGGACATGGTCGCGCCGTCGGACATGATGGACGGCCGCATCGGCGCTATCCGCCAGGCGCTGGAAGCCAACGGCCACGAAAACGTGCGCATCATGGCGTACTCCGCCAAATACGCCAGCGCCTACTATGGCCCGTTCCGCGATGCGGTGGGTTCGGCGGCGAATCTCGGCAAGGCGGACAAACGCAACTACCAGATGGACCCGGCAAACAGCAACGAAGCGCTGCACGAAATCGCGCTGGACATCAGCGAAGGCGCGGATTTCGTCATGGTCAAGCCGGGCATGCCCTACCTCGACGTGCTGCGCCGCGCCAAAGACCAGTTCGCCTTCCCGCTCGCCGTTTACCAAGTCAGCGGCGAATACGCGATGCTCTCCGCCGCCTTTGCAAACGGCTGGCTCGACCGCGAGGCAGTCATCATGGAAACCCTGCTTGGCTTCAAACGCGCCGGCGCGGACATCATCATTACCTACTTCGCCAAAGAAGCGGCGGCGATGCTAACGCGCGGATAATCCGCCCCATTTACATACACCTGAGCGCTCGATGTGTATGTAAACAACCCGGACGGTGTGCTGTAAAAACTGGAGCCGATTTGCCACAATAACGGGCGCGGGGCAACATCCCGCGCCTTGCCGCATATAACCACACACTCACACAGGAGACCGCCATGAGCCAAATCCACCCGACCGCACTCATTGATCCCAAAGCCGAACTCGATAGCGACGTCAGCATCGGCGCCTACAGCGTCATCGGCGCGGGCGTGCAAATCGGGCGCGGCACCACCATCGCGCCGCACGTCGTCATCGAAGGACCGACGCGCATCGGCCAAAACAACCATATTTTTCCCTTCGCCTCGCTCGGCGCCATCCCGCAGGACAAAAAATACGGCGGCGAAGACACCACCCTCGAAATCGGCGACAACAACACCATCCGCGAGTTCGTTACCTTCAACCGCGGCACGGTGCAGGACATCGGCAAGACCGTCCTCGGCAACGGCAACTGGATCATGGCCTACGTCCACCTCGCGCACGACTGCGTCATCGGCAACGACACCACCTTCGCCAACAACGTCATCCTCGCCGGCCACGTCCACATCGAAGACCACGTCGTCATGGGCGGGGCGGCGATGGTGTACCAATTCGTGCGCATCGGCGCTTACACCATGGTCGGCTACTGCGCCGGGGTCAAACAAAACGTTCCGCCGTACTCGCTCGTCGTCGAATCGCCCGCGCGCATCGCCGGCATCAACCTCGAAGGCCTGAAACGCCACCACTTCAGCGCCGATGACATCGCCAGCATCAAGCGCTGCCACCACCACCTCTACCGCGAAAACCTGCTGCTGGACGAAGCGCGCGCCAAAATCAACGCGCTCGCCAGCGAATCCGAACCGGCACGTCGCATCGCCGAATTCCTCGAAAACACCGGCAAACGCGGCCTGATTCGCTAAACAGAAAATATACATACACTTCGAGCGCTCAAGTGTATGTAAATGCCAGCCCCGAACCCACCCCAAAACACCATGCAACTCCAATTCCTCGGCACCGGCGCGGGCATGCCCAGCAAAACCCGCAACGTCTCCGCCATAGCCCTAAACCTCGACCAGCCGACGGCGCAAACCTGGCTCTTTGACTGCGGCGAAGCGACACAACACACCATCTTGCACACGCCTATCCGCCCCGGGCGCATCCGCCGCATCTTCATCACCCACCTGCACGGCGACCACATCTTCGGCCTGCCCGGCCTGCTCACCAGCCGCGGCATGATGGGCTGCGACACGCCCATCGACCTCTACGGCCCGGCTGGCATCCGCCGCTACCTCGACACCGTGCTGGAAACCTCCGCCAGCTACCTGCCGTACCCGTTGCACATCCACGAAATCAGCGAACCCGGCGTGGTACACGAAGACGAACAGCACCGCGTCAGCGCGCACCCGCTCAACCACGGCGTGCCGAGCTACGCCTACCGCATTCAAGAAAGCATGCAGTCCGGCACGCTAGACGTCGCCCGCCTGCGCGCCGAAGGCGTTCCCGCCGGGCCGCTCTACCGCCGCCTGAAAGAAGGCGAAACCATTACCCTCGGCGACGGTCGCGTACTGCACGGCGCCGACTACTGCGCGTCCGCACCCGCCGAGCGCCGCATCATCATCTTCGGCGACACCTGCCACGACGACGCGCACGCCGACTTCTGCCGCGACGCCGACCTCATCGTGCATGAAGCCACCTTTGCCGGCGGCGAAGAAGAACGCGCCGCACGGCATGGCCACAGCACCGCCGACCAGACCGCGCGCCTCGCCCGCGATGCCGGGGCGAAACAGCTCTACCTCACCCACATCAGCGCCCGCTACGACGAGGCGGAAACCGCCGCCCTCCTCGAACGCGCCCGCACCATCTTCCCGGCAACGCATCTCGCCCATGACCGCCTCGTCGTGGACGTGCCGCGCGCCACGCCACGCCATGATGCTGGACAAGCAGGACACTAGCAGCCACGCCATTTCCATTTACATCCCATTGCCCTCATGCCGCGACGGCGCGCAAAAAAACCTCTTAATAGCCATATCAAACCCACGACAAAAGGAGACCACACATGATCCTCGTCACCGGCGGCGCCGGCTACATCGGCTCGCACACCGTCCTCGTCCTCCTGCAAGCAGGGCATGACGTCATCGTCCTCGACAACCTCGTCAACAGCTCTGCCGAGTCCATCCACCGCGTCGGCGTGCTTGCGGGCAAAGCGGCGACCTTCATCGAAGGCGACATCCGCGACCGCGCCGCACTGGACGCGCTCTTTGCCCGCTACCCGATAACATCGGTCATCCACTTCGCCGGCCTCAAAGCCGTCGGCGAAAGCGTCGAGAAACCCTTGCCGTACTACGAAAACAACGTCGGCGGCTCCATCACCCTCTTTGAGGCGATGGCAGCAGCGGGCGTGAAGCGCGTCGTTTTTAGCTCGTCGGCGACCGTTTACGGCGAAGCGGGCGGCGAACGCGAATACCGCGAAACCCTGCCGGTTGGCGTGCCGAGCAGCCCCTACGGCCAGAGCAAAGTGATGATTGAACAAATCCTGCGCGACAGCGCGCACGCCGACAGCGACTGGTCGGTAGCGCTGTTGCGCTACTTCAACCCGGTTGGCGCGCATGCAAGCGGCGACATCGGCGAAGACCCGCAGGGCATCCCGAACAACCTCGTGCCCTACATCTCGCAAGTTGCCGTCGGCCGCCTCGAGCGCCTCTCCATCTACGGCAACGATTACGACACCCCGGACGGCACCTGCCTGCGCGACTACATCCACGTCATGGATTTGGCGGAAGGACACGTCAAGGCGCTGCAAGGCATTGAC
>CAURAS010000083.1:0-6706 GCA_963522865.1 uncultured Cardiobacterium sp. | reverse complement strand
GTGGCGCCAGCAGTGCGGGTAGCTGTGGCGGATGGCTTCGTGGTGGACGAGGCGGTCTTGTTCGCGCAGCAGTTGCACCACTTTCGGGTTCGCCTTGAAGACGTTTTCACCGGCGAAATACGGCGTGTCTTCGCTGAAGCTGCCGTCGGGCAGGACGAGATTGAGCACGTCGATGCCGTAGTGGCGGCAGATTTCAAAGTCTTCCACACCATGCGCGGGCGCGGTGTGAACGCAGCCGGTACCGGCATCGAGCGTTACGTGGTCGCCGTTGATGAGGAGCGAATCGCGGTCGATGAAGGGGTGGGCGAGCGGCAGGCGGTCAAGCGCTGCGCCTTTGGCGGTGGCGTGTACGGTCCACGGCGCGCTGATGCCCCAGCGTTCGCGCACGCTGTCAATCATCTCTTGCGCAATGACGAACCAGCGCCCCTCGCCTTCGATGAGGGCGTAGTCGTATTCGGGGTGGACGGTAACGGCGAGGTTGGCGGGCAGGGTCCACGGCGTGGTCGTCCAGATGATGACGTCCACCGCAGGCGGCACCACGCTGCTCCCCATGCGCCGCGCCAGTTCGGCCGGGTCGCGCACGGCAAAGCGGACGTCGATGGAATCCGAGGTTTTGTCTTCGTATTCCACTTCGGCTTCGGCGAGCGAGGAACGGCAGTCCAGACACCAGTTCACCGGCTTGTAGCCGCGCACCACATGGCCACGGGCGACGATTTCACGCAGGGCGCGGACAATGCCCGCTTCCGTCTGCGGCTGCATGGTGAGGTAAGGATGCGCCCAGTCGGCGAAAACGCCGAGGCGGATGAAATCGGCTTTTTGCAGCTCAACCTGGCTGGCGGCATAAGCGCGGCAGGCAGCGCGGAATTCGGTCGCGCTGACTTTGGTGCCCGGTTTGCCGATTTGCTGTTCGACTTTCTGCTCAATCGGCAGGCCGTGGCAGTCCCAGCCGGGAATGTAGGGGCTGTTAAAACCGAGCAAATGGCGGGATTTGGTGATGATATCTTTCAGGATTTTGTTGAGCGCATGGCCGACGTGAATGGCGCCGTTGGCATAGGGCGGGCCGTCGTGCAGGATGAATTTCGGCGCATCGGCGAAGGTGGCGCGCTGCTTGCCGTAAATATCGGCCTTTTCCCAGAAGGCGAGCATTTCCGGCTCGCGCTGCGGCAGATTGCCGCGCATCGGGAAGGCGGTTTCGGGGAGGTTCAACGTATCTTTATAGTCTGCCATGAGAGGTTTCCTGATTGATAAAAGCGTGGGCGCGGGCGATATCGTCGCGGATTTGCGCCTGAAGCGCGGCGGCGTCGGCAAAACGGCGCACGTCGCGCAAATAATGGCGGATGTGAACGCGCAGCGTCTGCCCGTAAAGCGCGGCGTTCTGGTCAAAAACATGCACTTCCAGCTTGCGGCGCATCCCGCCAAACGTGGGCGTGGTGCCGACATTGGCAACGCCCCAGTGCCAGGCGCCCGGCTGCGGGGCGGCTACTTGTACCACATAGACCCCATCCGGTAAACACCACGCCGCAGGCAGATGCAAATTGGCGGTTGGCGTCTGCAAGGTACGACCGCGACCGTCGCCGTGGCGCACCTTACCGGTAAACGTGAGATCGTGACCGAGCAGGTCGCGCGCCTGGGCAAGATCATGCGCGGCAAGCGCCGCACGGATGCGCGAACTGGAAATGCGCGCGCCGTCAGCACGGACGGTTTCAAGCGCTTGCACGCGGAAGCCGTAAACCTCGGCCAAACGCTGCAACAGGGCAAAATCGCCCTGCCCGCGATAGCCGAAGCGGAAATCGTCGCCGACCAACAAAAAACGCAGGCGCAGCGGCAACAAATACTCGCGGACAAAATCCTCCGGCGGCTTCACCATCAGCGCGCGGGTGAACGACAAGAGCAGCCAATGCGGCAACCCGGCCTCGGCGAGCCAGTGAGCGCGATCGCGCAGGGGCGTGAGCAACGACGGCGACTCACCCGCCACCAGCGCCTTCGGATGCGGGAAAAAGCTGAGCAGCACCGGCGCCAAATCCTCGCGCGCCGCCTCCGCCAACAGCGCCTGCAACACGGCCTGATGCCCGCGATGCACGCCATCAAAATTGCCGATGGTGAGCGCGACGGGCTGCGGCAGCGCCAATTGTCGCTGCCAACGGTGAATCTGCATGAATCCTCGCGGGTGAAAAAGCGCGCATTATAAAGGACGTGCGCTCGCGATGATGGGGAAATCGGTAGGGCAGGGTGGTCATTTACATACACATCGAGCGCTCAGGTGTATGTAAATGAGCCGTCATGCCGATGCTGTCAACCGCGCCCTGAGCGGCGACAAATCGTAACCGCAAGTGGCCGCGCGGGCGATGATTTCATCCGCATTGCCACCCGCCGCCGCTTCGCCGAGCGCCCAGGCGGTTGTGCTGCGCATGCCTGATTTGCAGTACATCAGCGTTGGCGTGCCTTCTGCCAGCGCGTCGCGCGTGGCGGCGACGGTTTCCGCGCTGAACTGGCCGCCTGCGACCGGCAAATGTAGCGCACGGATGCCAAGCGCTGTGGCAGCGGCGGCAATATCGGCAAAGGCGGGCTGCGCGGGTTCTTCACCATCCGGGCGGTGGCAGATAATTTGCGCGATGCCTTGCGCCTGGAGCGCGGGCAGCTCTCCCGGCTGGATTTGTGCGCTGACGTACAGCGCGGGCTTCAAGGTTTGCATAGTTGGCTCCCATGTGGAAAAGGTGTGGGTTGGCATGATAAACCCTCAACGAACCCGGCAAAATACCTAAAATTTTTTACTATCACCCCGGGATTGGGTCTATAATTTCGCCAATCCTGCACGAAAAACCACACGGACAGGGTTAATTTCCACACTTCAAAACCAAGGTGAACATCTATGGCAGTACAAACCCCTAATACCATTGACCTTTTCTCCATCGGCATTCACAAACGCGCCTTCCGCAACCTCTCACCTTCCGCGCTCTACAAACTGGCGCTGGAAGCGAAGGACGACTCCGCCATTTCTTCCACCGGGGCGCTGATTTCCTTCTCCGGCGCCAAAACCGGACGTTCACCGAAAGACAAACGCATCGTGAAAAACCCCGCTTCTGAAAACGACATCTGGTGGGGCAAAATCAACATTCCGTTCCCGGCCGCCTCGCACAAAGCCAACCGCGACCTCGCCGTGCGTTACCTCAATGAAGCGGAAAACGTTTACGTGCTGGACGGTTACGCCGGTTGGGACGAAAAATACCGCCTGAAAGTGCGCGTCATCGCCACCCGCCCGTACCACGCGCTGTTCATGCACAACATGCTCATCCGCCCGACCGACGCCGAGCTGGCGAACTTCGGCGAGCCGGATTACATCATCTATAACGCCGGCCACCGCCCTGCCGACCGCACCGTCGAAGGCGTTACCAGCACTACCTCCGTCTCGCTCTCCTTTGAAGATAAAGACATGGTCATCCTCGGCACCGAATACGCAGGCGAGATGAAAAAAGGCGTGTTCACCATCATGAACTACCTCATGCCGAAACAGGGCGAGCTTTCCATGCACTGCTCCGCCACCGCAGAACAAGGCGGCGAGCGCTCTGCCGTACTGTTCGGCCTCTCCGGCACCGGCAAAACCACACTCTCTGCCGACCCGAACCGCAACCTCATCGGCGACGACGAACACGTCTGGACCGAAGACGGCATCTTCAACATCGAAGGCGGCTGCTACGCCAAAGTCATCGACCTCTCTGCCGAAAAAGAGCCGGAAATCTTCGGCGCCATCAAATTCGGCACCGTGCTGGAAAACGTCGCCTACGACGAACACTACGAAGTACAGTACGACTACACCCCGCTGACCAGCAACACCCGCGCCAGCTACCCGATCGAATACATCAGCAACGCGCGTATCCCGTGCAAGGCCGGCCAGCCGACCGACATCGTTTTCCTCACCTGCGACGCCTTCGGCGTCCTGCCGCCGGTCTCCAAACTCAGCCCGGCGCAGGCGATGTACCACTTCATCAGCGGCTACACCGCGAAAGTCGCCGGCACCGAAGTCGGCGTTACCGAGCCGGAAGCGACCTTCTCCGCCTGCTTCGGCGCGCCGTTCATGGTCTGGCATCCGGCAAAATACGCCGAACTCCTCGCCGAAAAAATGAAAAAACACAACACCAACGTCTGGCTGATTAACACCGGCTGGGCAGGCGGTGCCTACGGCGTCGGCGAACGCATCAAGCTGAAATACAGCCGCGCCATCATTGACGCCATCAACAGCGGCGCACTCGCGAAAATGCCGACCGAAACCGACCCGGTCTTCGGCTTTGACGTCGTTACCGAATGCCCGGACGTGCCGTCAGAAATCCTGAAACCGCGCAACGCCTGGGCAGACAAGGCCGCCTACGACGCGCAGGCGAAAAAACTGGCGAAGATGTTCAACGACAACTTCGCCCAATTCGCCGACGGCGCCAGCGCCGAAGTCAAAGCCGCCGCACCGAAAGCGTAAATCCCCGCTTTTTGCGCGTAAGAAAGCCACCCTTGCGGGTGGCTTTTTTTGGCTTTGCTTTAGCGCACCCATTGCACGACTTCATCAAACGGTTTGCGGCCTTTGGAGACAATCTCGCGGCTGCGGTAACCAAATGTCGCCATAACGGAAACGCCCCACTCTGCCAAATCAAAAATGCCCGCATCGGCAAGGATTTTATTGACGGCTTCGTAATTGAATCCTTCTATCGGGCAGGAATCGATACCAATCATTGCCGCCCCTGTCATCATATTGGCGAGCGCGATATAGGTTTGTTTACAGGCCCAGTCAAACAAGGTTTGTTCATTGGCCGCCTGTTTCATGTCTTCCGTCTGGAATTGTTTATAGCGCGCCAATCCCGCCTGTAATTGTTCGCCTTCGAAACCGCGGCGAATTAATACATCGCGCAGGAATTCGCTATCGTAGCGGGCATGCTTTTTGGCGAGAAAAACGACTAAATGGCTGCAATCGTCGAGCTGATTGGCCACGCCCCAGCCGACCGGCTTGATGGCTTCACGCAGCGCCGGGTTTTGCACGACTACGAAACGCCAGGGCTCAGAGCCAATGGAGCTGGGGGAAAGTCGCCCCAATTCGAGGATAAATTTCATATCCTCATCGCTAATTTTGCGATTGCCATCGTAATAACGAGTGGCGACTCGGCGTTTGAATGCGTCAAGAATGTCTTGTTTGTTAAAGGTCATATCAGTATCTCCTGTGAAGTTATAGCAATCCTCCTCAAGCCTCATACAGCGTTGCGCCGCCTCGCCGTACTGTCTTCGGCAACGTGCCTGGCATGAGACTATATGAGTATCGCTATATATTGCCAACCGCTATTTTTTGACGCTGCGGAAATTGTCCAGATACGGGTTCATGTCCAGCTTCCAGCCGCCATCAGTCTTGCGCCAGCGGGTAATCAGCTCTGTACCATTGACGGTGCGGCTGTTATCCGGTTCATACGCCTGAAGTACCACCAGCACCTGATCGACGTCTTTCTGCTCCGCCAGCTGCGTTTCCTTGGCAACAAAAACCGCCTTGCTGCTGTCAATGCCGGCTTCGCTGAAGCTCTGACGCAGATACTGCCCCATCATCTGCACTGCCTTGCGCAGGCGCTTCTGCCCTTCGTCGCTGTTGGCAGTGTGTTGGTCAAGAAAGGCAATATCGGCAATCGTCTGTTTTTCCAGCCCTTTGCTATTGCGCACCAGCGCACGCATGAAATATTCGGCTTTTTTACCGACAGTCACTTCTTCTTCCGACGGCTGCGTGCTGACGCAGGCGGAGAGCAGGGCGCACAGCAGCCAGACGCCCGTCATTCTTGCGGAACGAGCCATTTGCCCCCCTGGTTCATCATTTTCAGATTGAGATCGCTGCTCGTGCCGTTACCGTAGATGATGCGGGCATTGAGGCTGGCAGCGTTGCCTTGCTGGCGGATGCTTTGCGGCGCAATCTGAATCTGGCTCACGCCCTGTTTCTCACCGGCAAAATATTCATTGCTGCCCGCTTTCATCAGGAGCGCTCCCTTGGCGGTGCGCTCGTCCCACCAGTTTTGCTGCGGGTTATACGGCACGAAGGCATAACGCCAGGCAGTTTCGCCGTCGCCGCGATACAGCGCGCTCAGATAAGCATGGGCGGCGGCGCTGATTTCGTTACCGCCCTCAATGCTACCGCTGTAGGCAGTGGCGCTAACTTGCGGCCGCATTGCGGGACGGGCAATGCTGACATCATCGCTGCCGTAGGCCGGAGAGAAATCCGTTTCTGCGGTGGCAACGGTCGGGACGGGCGGCAGTGCGCCTCGCTCGCCGTCATCTTCCATGCTGGTCAGTTGCGGATATTCGTAGAAGTCATCAACGGGCGCGCCGTCGGTGGTGATGGATTCCAGCGCGAGGGTATCGTTATTTTCGTACTGATAGGGGGGAGGCGCGGAACCGCAGGCGCCGAGCAGCAACATGCCCAGAGCGAGGAATCCGTACCGTAACGCTGTCTGCATTTATGCACTCCGCAGGAGAAAGGGCGCACAAAATAGCGACAGTTCCCCATAGGGTCAAGTATCGTTTTTACGACAGTTTTCGCCGGTAACTATCGGTCATCACGCTATTTTTCCGGCAATTGAGAAGGGGGCGGCGTCTGCCGCTTGCAAAGCGATAACAGGCGTGTATAATCCGCGTCCACTTATCGGGGTGTAGCGCAGTCTGGTAGCGCGCTTCGTTCGGGACGAAGAGGTCGCAG
>CAURAS010000082.1:0-6738 GCA_963522865.1 uncultured Cardiobacterium sp. | reverse complement strand
GTCGCGCATCATAATGCACATTAAATTTGGTAAAGGCAAGGTTAATGTTTGCCCGTGCCAGAAATCGCCGTAAAATTGCCGCCTTGCGGTCCTGGATATTTACCTTGAAATTCAATAAGGAGAACATTTTGACTCATACAAAAGTCCTAATTATCGGCTCCGGCCCCGCCGGTTACACCGCCGCCGTTTACGCGGCCCGCGCTGGTCTCTCGCCCGTCCTCGTCGCCGGCCTTGAACAAGGCGGCCAACTGATGACCACTACCGAGGTCGATAACTGGCCCGGCGCAGCGGAAGGCATCCAGGGCCCGACGCTGATGCAGAACATGCTCGCCCACGCCGAACGTTTCCAGACCCGCATCGTGCGCGACATGGTCACCCAAGTCGATTTCAGCACCTGGCCGTTCACCGTTAAGACGCGCGACGAAACCTTCGCCGCCGAAGCGGTCATTATCGCAACCGGCGCCAGCGCCAAATATCTCGGCCTGCCCTCGGAACAAGCCTACAAAGGCCGCGGCGTCTCGGCCTGCGCCACCTGCGACGGCTTCTTCTACCGCAACAAACCAGTCGCGGTCATCGGTGGCGGCAACACCGCCGTCGAAGAAGCGCTCTACCTCGCCAACCTTGCCCAAACCGTCACCCTTGTCCACCGCCGCGACAGCTTCCGCGCCGAAAAAATCCTCATCGACCAACTGCACGAACAAGTCGCCGCCGGCAAAATTATCCTCAAACTGAACGCTGAGCTCGAAGAAGTCACCGGCGACAAAATGGGCGTCAGCGGTGCGACCATCCGCTACAAAGACGACCGTCACGAAGCGCTCAGCGTGGACGGCGTCTTCATCGCTATCGGTCACAGCCCGAACACCGCCCTCTTTGCCGACCAACTCGAACTGGACAACGGCTACATCAAAACCCGCGGCGGACGCGATGGCAACGCCACGCAAACCTCCGTGCCGGGCGTTTTTGCCGCTGGAGATGTGACCGACCAAATCTACCGCCAGGCCATCACCTCCGCGGCGAGCGGCTGCATGGCCGCGCTGGACGCCGAGCGCTACCTGGCGCAAAAAGCGCTTGGTCAGTGATACAATAAGCCATAGATAACTTGTATCAAAGCCAAATTTGTGAGGTAAAACACCATGGCAACCCAACCCATCATCGTGCCCGATTTGGGCGACTTTTCTAACGTTGACGTCATCGAAGTACTGGTCAAAGCCGGCGACAGCGTCAAAAAAGAAGACTCGCTCATCACCCTCGAAACCGACAAAGCATCCATGGACGTCCCCGCTCCGGCGGACGGCGTCATCGCCACCCTGACCGTCAAAGTCGGTGACAAAGTCTCCGCTGGCGACACCATCGGCACCCTCGACAGCGCTGGCGGCGCCGCTCCTGCCGCAGCACCGGCACCGGCTACCGAAAAACCCGCCGCTGCTCCGACTGCTGCCGCCCAACCCACACCCGCGGCGGCGCAGCCCGCAGCGCCCATCCCCGGCGGCCCCGCTCCCGAAGGCGCCGTTGATATGCTCGTCATCGGCGCCGGCCCGGCCGGTTACTCTGCTGCCTTCCGTGCCGCCGACCTCGGCCTCAAAGTCACCCTGGTCGAGCGCTACCAAACCCTCGGCGGCGTCTGTCTCAACGTCGGCTGCATCCCGTCCAAAGCGCTGCTGCACGTCTGCGAAGTCATCGAAGAAGCGCACAGCATCGCCAACTCCGGCATCCAGTTTGACGCGCCGAAAATCAGCGTGGACAACCTGCGCCAGCACAAAGAAAGCGTCGTCAAAAAACTCACCGGCGGCCTCGCCGGCATGGCGAAAGGGCGCAAAGTCAACGTCGTCCGCGGCGTTGCCAAATTCGCCAGCACCCACAGCGTCACCGTCACTGGCGACGACGGTGCGACCCAAACCATCCCCTTCAAACAATGCATCATCGCCGCCGGCTCGCGCAGCATCAAACTGCCGTTCCTGCCGGAAGACGAACGCATCATGGACTCCACCGGCGCGCTCGCCTTGAAAGACGTCCCCGAACGCATGCTCATCATCGGCGGCGGCATCATCGGCCTCGAAATGGCGACCGTTTACGCCACCCTCGGCGCCAAAGTTGATATCGTCGAAATGGCGGATACCCTGATGGCGGGCGCCGACAAAGACCTCGTCAAAGTCTGGGAAAAACGCAACAACCACCGCTTCCACAACATCATGACCGGCACCAAAACCGTGGCAGCGAGCGCCGAAAAAGACGGCATCTACGTCACCTTCGAAGGCAGCCAGGCGCCGACCGAACCGCAGCGCTACGACCGCGTCCTCGTCGCCGTTGGCCGCGCCCCGAACGGCCACCAGCTGAACCTCGAAGCGGCCAACGTCTATGTGAACGAACGCGGCTTCATCAAAGTTGACAAACAAATGCGCACCACCCAGCCCAACATCTACGCCGTTGGCGACATCGTCGGCCAACCGATGCTGGCACACAAAGGCGTGCACGAAGCACACGTCGCCGCGCAAGTCGCCGCCGGCGATGCCAACAGCTTCTTCGACGCGCGCGTCATCCCCAGCGTCGCCTACACCTCGCCGGAAGTTGCCTGGGCAGGCGTCACCGAACTGCAAGCTGCCGCACAAAACCTCAGCATCGAAAAAGCCGTCTTCCCGTGGGCAGCCTCCGGCCGCGCGCTGGCAAATGGCTGCGACTACGGCTTCACCAAACTCATCATTGACAAAAACACCCACCGCGTCGTCGGCGGCGCGCTGGTCGGGCCGAACGCGGGCGACATGATCTCCGAAATCGCGCTTGCCATCGAAATGGACGCGACCGTCCAGGACATCGCGCTCACCATCCACCCGCACCCGACCCTGGGCGAATCCATCGGCATGGCGGCGGAAGTCGCGGAAGGCAGCTGCACCGACCTGCCACCGCAGAAAAAACTGTTTTAACCGCAGTCCAGCAAAAAGCCCCCGCAAGGGGGCTTTTCTTATCTTATTTACATACACATCGAGCGCTCAGGTGTATGTAAATGGCAGAGACAGCGATGCCCATGCCGCCATGATGGCAGCTTTGAGCTGGATGCTACTCCGTCTTCCCCGCCGCCCAGTCGGCGAGCGGTAGCGGCGGTTCGTTGTTCCAGAGGCGCGGCCAGAGGCGGGTGAGCAGCGGGCGCATATTCGGTACGCCGTCCTGATAGTGGTACGGCACGACGCGCTGCCATCTGCCGCCCGCGTCGCGTTCGGCCATGACGAAACGGAAGGTCAGCGCGCCATCCATGCCCATGCGCAGGTCGCTGATGATGAGTTTGCCGTCGCTTTCATCGGCGCGCAGCCAGCCGTCGGTGAACCATTGCAGGCGCTGGTAGCGCAGGTCGCCTGCGAGCGGCGCGGTCAGCGCTTTGCCTTGCGGCAGGCGGATGTGTTCCGGCGGGTTTTGGTCGAAATAGCCGCTTATCGCCTGGATGTAGTCGCCGCGATCCGTCTCGGCGACGACGCGGTACACGAGATTGGTCAGCGGCAGCGGCGTCGCCATGATGCGCGTAACCGGTACACCTTCTGCCACGAGCGCCGCCCGTACCCGTTCGGCGTGGTAATAGCTGCCGAATGCACCAAAGGCAAGGTAAAAGCAGCCCCAGAGGAAGGTCGCCAAGAGACCCCTCCAGGCGTTGCGGCTGATGCCGTGCCAGGCGGCATGGGCGAGTGCGAGCAGCATCGGCACGGTGTAGAGCGGGTCAATGATGAACACGCCCGACCACTGCTGCGGCGTTGGTGTGAATGGCCACAAGAGCTGCGTGCCATAGACGGTGAAGGCATCGAGCAGCGGATGGGTGATGAGGCTGGCGGCACTGGTGAAAAACAGCCGCCTAGCGCTGTATGGCCCGTCCGGGTAGCGCTTTTTCACCGCCCAGGCGATGAGGGCGGCGAGTGCGGCCAGAACGAACACGCTGTGGCTGAAACCGCGGTGATAGGTCATGGAGGAAACCGGGTCGGCGTAGCGAATCAGCACGTCGAGATCGGGCAGCGTCCCGAGTACCGCGCCGTAGGCGAGCGCCTTGCGCCCCTGCTGCCGCCCCATGCCGATGCCCTGCACGGTCGCGCCGAGCACCGCTTGTGTGAGTGAGTCCATGTGAGTCCTTGTCTGTGAAAAAGGGCGGCTATGATAACCGCCCGCCGTTATGCGCGATATGACGGAAATTTTGTCCATCGCGGTAGGGAGACGCCGCTATAATCGCCGCTGTTATGAGTTGAAACACAAGGAGAATTTGATGAATCGGAAAATGTGGTTTGCGGCGCTCGCGCTGTTATGCGTGCAAAACGCGCTGACGATTAAATTGCCACAAAGCTGGCAAAACGGCATGGGGGAAGAGCGCGGAGGAACCCACGATATTCCCCAAGATATAGACGAACGCGGTGTTATTTTATGAAAATAAAACTTTTCCTATTTGTTATGGTATTTTTTACCCAAATGATGGCTGTAGCGGAAATTAAAAATTACAATAAATACCAGAAAGAAAAATATCACTGGACATTTGGAAATGACCAGGAAATGGCGCGTTACATGCCAGAAGAAAGCGACAACTACGACCCAACGATAAAAGGGTTAGTTGCCGCACCGGAAGGTTGGCATACTGGTCCTGATGCGCAATCAACCAGTTATGCTCCGCAAGAAATTACTAATGGCGGTGTACGGCTATCCATTTCTGATTTACAGGAAAATAAAGACCACTTGATGCCCGCGCAATACCTGGAACAAATAATAAAGGAAATGGAGAAAAATTTTAACCGTGATATTCCAGCCGGTATGGCGACTGAATCATTATCACATAATAAAGTAAAACTGAAGGGTGATCGTGCTACAGTAGCGGTCAAAATCATTATTTTGGGCTATCCGGCTATTTCTAATATAACCGTATATCCTGTTGGCAATCAGCAAATGCGTTTTATTGAATTCTTTATCGAGGACGATACTGACTTAATTCAGCGTTATCAGGGCATTGCTAATAAAATGATTGAAGAGCAATATGTGATAGATCATGCACACAAAAAATAATTATTGAACATCAAACCCGGAATCACCCATGAAAATCAAGCCCGCCCTTGTTACCGCGCTTTGCAGCACTATCTTTGCGCATAACGCTTTCGCCCTCGACGAATTGCCATCGGGCTGGACGAGCCGTCAGGAGAAAAATCTAACCCATTACCAGCCAGAACAGCTCGGCGACCGCGTGTTCATCCTCACCGCACTGACGCCACTGCCCGATGGCGGCATGACTCGCACTGCCTGGCTGGAAAAAATGGCTGCCGAACTCGCCGCCAACTACGGCACCGTCATCGAACACGATGCGGTGGATAGCGCGGGCGACTTGGTGCTCACCAATTACCGCATTGATGTTAAAGGCAAAAAACTCTACGCCAACTTCACCGCCTTCCCCGCGGGCGACGGCAAAATGCGGCTGGTGCAGCTTTTGAGTGAAGAAGACGTCGAACTGCTCAAGCGTTATCAGGAAGATGCCAAAAAGATTATCGCCGGACTATATGTGGAAGGCGAAGAAAATGACAACAATGCGCCCTCACCCGCCACTACTGCTGCCACGAACAGCACGGCCTCCGCCGTCCAAGGCGGCATCGCACACGGCAGGGCGTTTATGGAAACCTTCAAGATGGACGGCCTCACCCCTGGCGGCGCTCTCGCCTTTGGCGATTACCAATGCGCCGTACAAACAGAAGGCGGCATGAAATTCACCCTCTCGCTCTACGACAACGGCCAATACCGCATCAGCGGCGACGGCAACAGCAGCGGCGAATACCAGTACGAGCGCGACGGCCGCATCAACATCCGCAGTGACCGCATCCTCTACAACTTCGACTATGACGGCGAGACCAAAGAAATCGCCTTCTTCTTCCGCGACAAAGATGGCAAAAGCGGCATCTACGGCCAGGACTTGCGCAGCAACATCATCAATATCTGCCAATATCAGGGCACGTCGCAAAGAGCTTCCCCCGCAGAACAAAGCGCTGCCGATGCCGCAGCTGCGCGCTTCGAATGGACAACCGCGCCGGGTAAAGGCGTGCAGGCGGGCGATATCGAAGCGCTGCTGTACTACGGCTATAACGCCGATTACGGCGCCGGACTCACCTTTGAAGAAGAACAGCGCCTCGTACTGAAAGACGGCTGGGCGTACGACAACCTGCGCGTGCCGCCCGCCGACCTGGACGTCGCCGCCTCGCGCAAAAACGAACCCGAACTGTGGCATCAATGGCGGAAAAGTGGCGACGACTACGAAATCGAAAAAAACGGTGCATGGAAAAAACTGCCTGGCATCGCCGTGCGCAGCGCCAAAGCGGGCGAGACGCTCAACCGCAGCTACACCTACTCCGCTTCTGGCGGCAGCTACTACGGCGGCTACGTGCTGTTCAAAACACTCAAATTCAAGCCCGACGGCACCTTCACCACCAGCGACCACAGCAGCACCCACGCCAACACCAACGGCCTCGGACAAATCAGCAGCGAAGGCATCGGCAGCGGCGCGATCAGCCACGGCACCAGCGGCAGTAATGGTGGCGGACATTACAAACTGGACGGTTACACCATCGAAATGACCCAACCGGACGGCAGCACCGCGCGCCAGCTGTTCTTCTTCTGGGCTGGCGACAAAAACATCAGCATCGGCGGCGCGACCTATGCGGCAGAATAATGTGATTTATACATACACTTGAGCGCTCGATGTGTATGTATAAATTAAGCCGCCACGCCAACCATAACCCTACG
>CAURAS010000081.1:0-6785 GCA_963522865.1 uncultured Cardiobacterium sp. | reverse complement strand
CCACGAGCGCTCACCTGTATGTAAAAAGAAAAACCATAGGGTGCGCCTTGGCGCACCGCCTGCCACATATCGCAAGCGTCATCCGCTGCCCCTCCCCCACAGGGAGAGGCCGCCTATGGATCGCGGAGGCGCGCCCATGAACCGCCGCAACCTCCTCTGGATTGCCGCAGCCGTCCTCGTCGCCCTGTGGTGGTGGCAGCGCGAAAACCGCGGCGCCGTCCTGCCCCTTGCAGAAGACCCGGTGCGCCTGTCGCTCACCAACAGCACCCTCTACCAATACGACGCCGACGGCGCGCAAGTGAGCGTGCTGCACAGCCCGCAGGTCGAACACCTCAAAAGCGGCGAAGACCGCCTGCACCAGCCCGAAATGCGCGTCCGCCTGAAAAACGGCGAACGCAGCCTGCGCGCGGCGCTGGCCGAACGCAACGCCGCCAAAAACCTCATCACCCTAAGCGGCGGCGTCGTCGGCGAACAAACGAGCGGCACGCACCACTACCACATCACCACCGCGAGCCTGCACTACCACCCCGAACAACAACAGGCCGAAACCGCCGACCCGATAACCCTTACCAGCGAAACCAGCCGCACCGAAGCCGTCGGCGCGCGCTGGGACATGAACACCAACCACTTCACCCTCGACCACAACCTCAAGAGTACCTATGAACCTGCGCCCTAAACACCTCGCACTCGTGCTCCTTGCCGTCACGACTGTCGCCGTCGCCCAAAACAAAAGCACCAACAACCCGCAACAACTGCCCATCAACCTCAAGGCAGACAGCGGCGAATACGACGCCAACGCCGGCATTGCCACCTACACCGGCAACGTCGTCGTGACGCAAGGCGAAATGAACCTCAAGGGCGACAAAATCGTCATCCGCCTGCAAGAAGGCAAAATCCACAGCATCGAAAGCTGGGGCAAACCGACCACCTTCCACTACGTCCCCGCCAAAGAACCGCCGATTGACGGCAGCGGCCAATACATGAAATACACCGTGCCGACCTCCACCGTCGAAATCGACAAAAACGCCCACGTCAAACAAGACAAAAACGAAACCCGCGCCGACCACATCACCTACGACCTCAAACGCGAACACGTCACCGGCCGCGGCGTGAACATGACCTTCCAGCCCAAAACCAAATAACCCGCCCGCCTTCCCCCTCCCCGAACCATGCTCATCGCCGAACACCTCGAAAAAAACTACCGCAAACGCCGCGTCGTCAAAGACGCCAGCTACCAAGTGGACGCCGCGCAAGTCGTCGGCCTGCTCGGCCCGAACGGCGCGGGCAAAACCACCAGCTTCTACATGACCATCGGCCTCGTCCGCCCCGACCGCGGCCGCATCCTCCTGAACGGTCAAGACATCACCGCGCTGCCCGTGCACCGCCGTGCCCAGCTTGGCCTCTCCTACCTGCCGCAAGAAGCCAGCGTCTTTCGCAAACTCAGCGTGCGCGACAACATCCTCGCCATCCTCGAACTCGCCACCGACCTCAACAAAACCGAACGCGAAGCGCGCGCGCACGAACTCATGCAAGACCTCGGCATCGCCGACCGCGCCGACACCCTCGGGCAAAGCCTCTCCGGTGGCGAGCGCCGAAGATGCGAAATCGCGCGCACCCTCGCCTGCAACCCGCGCTACATCCTCCTAGACGAACCCTTCGCCGGCGTGGACCCCATCGCCGTTGGCGACATCCGCAACATCATCACCCACCTCACCGACCGCGGCATCGGCGTGCTGATTACCGACCACAACGTGCGCGAAACCCTAAAAAGCTGCGACCGCGCCTACATCCTCTCCGACGGCGCCATCATCGCCGAAGGCAGCCCTGCCGAAATCGTCGCGCACGAAGAAGCGCGGCGGGTGTACCTCGGCGAAGACTTCACCCTCAACTAACCCGGCATAAGGAACATGCAACAAAACCAAAGCCTTGACCTCGGCCTCAAACAAACCCTTACCCTCACCCCGCAACTCCAGCAGGCCATCAAACTGCTCAACATGAACAGCCTTGACCTGCAAGTCGAAATCAGCACCATGCTGATGCAAAACATCATGCTTGAGCGCAAAAACGACTATCAGCAAGAACGCAGCAGCGACAGCGACGAAGCCGAAAGCGGCGAATACGACCCCGAGAACGGCCTGCTGCAAACCCTCTCCGCCGAACTCGAATACGACAGCACCTGGGACGAACACTACGACCACGACTGGAAAGACCACCAGCCCTACCACGAAGAAGACAGCAACCTCGAACTCTACCTGAGCGGCCGGCCCGACCTCGGCGCCTGGCTCGAAGAACAAATCAACCAAATGCCGCACCTAAGCGACGCCCAGCGCCGCGCCGCCCTCATCGTCGCCTTCGAACTCGACGACGACGGCTACTACCGCGCCGACAACCACAGCCTCGCCGAACAATACCAACTCAGCGCCGCCGACATCGCCGACGGCCTGCGCATCGTCCAACAATGCCAGCCGACCGGCATCGCCGCGCGCGACCTCGAAGAATGCCTCAAACTACAAATCGCCGCCCTGCCCGCGAACACCCCCTGGCTGGACGAACTCCAACAAATCATGCGGCGCTACTTCGGCTTCATCAGCAAAAACCCGGCGCTGATCCGCCAGCGCCTCGGCATGAGCGAAAGCACCTACAACCACGCCATCGCCCTGCTGCGCAGCCTCGACCCGCGCCCCGGCCAAAGCTACAGCGAAGCGGCGCCGCAATACATCGAACCCGAAATCATCGTCCGCGAAAAAAACGGCATCAGCTACATCGAAACCAGCGACAACATCCGCCCCGAACTCACCATCAACCAGGACTACGCCAAAATCGCCGAAAGCGCCAAAGGCGCGGACAAAACCCTGCTACAAGCCCAACTCCAAGAAGCGCGCTGGTTCCTGACCGCCATCGACAAACGCGCCGACACCATCCGCCGCGTCGCCCACATCATCGTCGCCCTACAACAAGACTTCTTCCAAGAAGGCGAAGCCGCGATGCGCCCGCTCTCACGACAAAAAGTCGCGGAAATGCTGGACATCCACGAAAGCACCGTCAGCCGCGCGGTCAATGGCAAATACCTCATCTGCAAACGCGGCATCTACGAACTGCGCTACTTCTTCTCGGCACAACTCGAAAATAGCGAAGGCGACGATCAATCCATCATCGCCATCAAAGCGCTAATTGCCGACATCATCGCCAAAGAAAACCCGGCAAAACCGCTCTCCGACCAAAAAATCACCGACATGCTCAACGAACAAGGGCACAAAATCGCGCGCCGCACCATCACCAAATACCGCGAAAGCATGGACATCCCGACCACTGTACTCAGACGCAAGCGGTAACCCATTTACATACACATCGAGCGCTCAGGTGTATGTAAAAAGCCCCCTCCCTTGCAGGACGCGTCAGCGCCCGTAGCAAGGAAATAGTTTCAGCTTCAGAATGGAGAGCGCTTCTTATGAGAACAAGGCGCAATGAAAAATTGCAGGATTATGCCCAAACATTGCGTCATAACATGACGGATACGGAACGCTGTTTATGGCAAAAAATACGCGGTGGGCAACGGGGAAATATAAAATTCCGCCGCCAATATGTTATTGGTAATTACATTGCAGATTTTGCCGCGCCGGAAATCTATCTAATCATTGAGCTGGATGGTGGGCAGCATGCAGAAAGGCAATTCTATGACCAACAAAGAAGTCTATTTTTGCAAAGCCAGGGCTATCGCGTTTTACGTTTTTGGAACCATGATGTTCTGCAATGCACCGACGCCGTATTGGCAGAAATTCTGAAGTATTGCGCCATTTGATATCAACCGTATTTCAACAAGGATAATTCCATGCCTACTCTTAGCGAAGAAGACGTTAAAAACCGCCATATCACTCCCGCCATTGAAGCGGCAGGTTGGACGAAAGAACAGATTTTTATGGAGTATTGCTTTACCGACGGACGGGTTACGGTGCGCGGCAAAATCGCCCGCCGTGGCAAGAAGAAGAAAGCCGACTATATCTTGACCGCGCCTAACGGGCGCACACCGCTGGCGATTGTTGAAGCCAAGCGCGGCGATAAAACGTTGGGCGACGGCATGCAGCAGGCGCTGGAATACGCCGAGATTTTGGATATTCCTTTTGTTTATACCAGTAACGGCAAGGGCTTTTTGGAACATGACCGCTTGAGCGGCAAAGAGCGCGAATTAGCAATGGATGAATTTCCCGCTTATGCCGCGCTGTGGGCGCGTTATTCCGGCGAACAAGGGTTTTCCGAGACCCAGCAATCCGCGCTGCTTTCCGATTATTTTTTTGATGGCGACAGGCAAATCGCCCCGCGCTATTACCAGCGCATCGCCATTGACCGCACGGTGGCGGCAATCAGCGGCGGGCGTGAACGCGTGCTTTTGGTAATGGCGACCGGTACGGGCAAAACCTACACCGCCTTTCAAATTATCTGGCGGCTGATGAAAAACAAATTGAAAAAGCGGGTGCTATATCTCGCCGACCGCAATATTTTGATTGACCAGACCATGCAAAACGATTTCCGCCCGTTCAAGAATGGGATTACCAAGGTAGAGAATAAAACGCTCAATAGCGCCTACGAAATTTATATGAGCCTCTATCAGCAATTGGCGGGCGAGGAAGGCAACGAGCCATTCCGCCAATTCCAGCCCGGCTTTTTTGATTTGATTGTAGTGGATGAATGTCATCGCGGCAGCGCGCGTGAAGATTCGCAATGGCGGCGAATTTTGGATTATTTTAGCCAAGCCACCCATTTGGGTTTGACCGCCACACCAAAAGAAAGCAGCGAGGCGAGCAATATTGGCTATTTCGGCGAACCGGTTTATGTTTATTCCTTAAAGCAAGGCATTGAAGACGGCTTTCTCGCACCCTATAAAGTGATTCGCGTCGGGCTGGATAAGGATTTGGAAGGCTGGCGCCCGCCAAAAGGCAAAACTGATATAGACGGCAATGAAATCGAAGACCGTCTTTATCTGCGCGAAGAATTTGAGAAATATATCGTCATTGATGAGCGCACCCGCGCGGTTGCCCGGCGTATTACCCGTTGGCTCAATGAAAATGACCCTTTTGCCAAAACCATTGTTTTTTGCGTCGATATTGACCACGCCGAGCGTATGCGCCAAGCGCTGGTTAAGGAAAACAGTGAACGGGTAAAAATCAATCCGAAATATATTATGCGCATTACCGGCGACAATGCCGAAGGCAAGGCGCAGCTTGATAATTTCATCGACCCGAATGAGCAATATCCGGCAATTGTTACTACCTCCAAATTGATGACCACCGGCGTCGATTGCAAAACCTGCAAACTGATTGTGCTCGACAATGAAATCAAGTCGATGACCGAATTCAAGCAAATCATCGGACGCGGCACGCGAATTAACGATGCCTATGGCAAGCAGTTTTTTACCATCATGGATTTTCGCAATGTTACCAATCTCTTTGCCGACCCTGAATTTGATGGCCTGCCCGAATCCGAGACCAATGAGGACGACGATTTTGTGATTGATGGCGATAATTGGCTGCCGGATGAGAAAACGCAAGGCGATAGCAATATTGACGGCAATGGAAACGGCGGGGAATTTGAACCGCCCACTGAAGGCGAGGTAAAGAAAAAAATCCGCGTGCGCGGCGTGGAAGTCCGCGTGTTAAGCGAGCGGGTGGAAATTCTCGATGAAAACGGCAAGCTCATCGTGGAAAGCCTCACCGATTACAGCAAGCGCAATATTCTCCACGAATACGCCACGCTGGATGTCTTCTTGCAAGCGTGGAATGCCGCCGATAAAAAGCAGGCGGTACTCAATGCGCTGGAAGAACAGGGGCTGCCGCTGGAAGTATTGCAGGAAGCCTACGGCGAGGCAGCAGGCATTGACCCTTTTGATTTGATTCTACACCTCGCCTACAACCGCCCCGCCATGACCCGCAAAGAGCGCGCCCGCCGCCTGGAAAAAGACGGCTTTTTGCAGGCATACAGCACCGAATGCCGCGAAGTATTGAGCGCGTTACTCGACAAATATATGAACGAAGGCATCGCGCTGGACGAGCCCGCGATTTTGAGCAACGCGCCGTTCAAAAGCATCGGCTCGCCGAAGAAAATCATCGGCCTGTTCGGCGGCAATGCGCAATATCAAGCCGCCATCCGTGATTTACAGCGGCGTTTATATACGAGCCGCTAAATGCCGTAGCGGATAGTCTTGTCGCACGTATCGCATCACCCCGGAGTTTGTCATGAAAAAATCATTTGTTATCGCCCTCACGCTGCTGCTCGCCGCCTGCAATCACGAGGAAACCGCCAAGGCGGAGGTGGGCGCGGTCGCGCCGCCGATAGTCGCCATCGGCCCGCAGGATGAGGTGGTCAGCCTGCCCGCGCAGCCATCGCGGCCGCTGATTTTGAGTTTCTGGTCGGCGACTTGTGGCATGTGTATCAAGGAGTTGCAGGAGATGCAGCGCTTGCAGGCGGCGCAGCCACAGGCGGTGGATATTCTGGCGGTGAATATTGACGGCGCGGACAGCCAGACGCTACGCGCGGTCGCGGCGCGGCGCGAGCTGAAAATACAGGTCGCCGCCGACCAGCTGGGGGTAACGGCGGAGCGCTATCGCGTCAGCGGCACGCCAACCAATTTTTTGATTGGTCGCGACGGCAAGATTGTCGCCGCCAAGGAAGGGCTGCTGGAACGCGAGGAATTGCAGCGCTGGTTTTCCGGACACTGACACCGCTGGCTGTTTGCCAATATACGGCGAATTTACAATCCAAGTGCAACAGCAACAAAAAAAGACGCCCATAAG
>CAURAS010000080.1:0-6786 GCA_963522865.1 uncultured Cardiobacterium sp. | reverse complement strand
CGAACTCCTCGCCCTCTACGAAATCGACCTGCCCGCCATGAGCCAACCATGCAAGAAGAACTGATCACCGCCCGCATCAAAGCCGTCCTGCCCGACGCCGAAATCAGCCTGCACACCTTCGACGGCGTCCACTACAGCGCCCACATCCGCTCCGCCGGATTCGCGGGCAAAAGCCGCCTCGAACAACACCGCACCGTGATGAACGCCCTCGGCGACATCCTCGGCAGCAACGAAATCCACGCGCTGGCGCTAAAAACCGAAGTGGCAAACTAACCCCCTCCCTGTTTACATACACATCGAGCGCTCAGGTGTATGTAAATGACATACGGCGCTTCTCGCGCTGAAGCGGCGAAAAACCGCCGAAATACCCCCTCCCTCGCAGGGTGCGCCAGCACCCACAGCGGGGGAGGGTTGGGGAGAGGGTGAGCGCTGACAATTTACAAATTGACGTTTGATTTTTACGCTTGCTGCATTGTTCGCAGACCCATATTTACATACACATCGAGCGCTCAAGTGTATGTAAATGGCATACGGCGCTTCTCGCGCTGAAGCGGTGAAAAACCGCCGATATGCCCCCTCCCCCGTGGGGGAGGGTTGGGGTGGGGGCAGCAAACTATCCTCAGCGTGACAAACCCCAACCCTGTTTACATACACATCGGGCGCTCAAGTGTATGTAAACAATAAGTGGCGCTGCCGCTGCACAAATTTCCACACACCTTCCCGCTTTTCCCGCTCCGCCGGGAAAACACCAACCAACAGCCAACAAATTCAAAACATGGAACAACTCAAAATCACCGGCGGCACGCCGCTCTCTGGCGAAATCACCATCAGCGGCGCGAAAAACGCCGTGCTGCCCATCCTCGCCGCCACCCTGCTCGTTCCCGGCGAAACCGTCATCGACAACGTCCCGCGCCTGCGCGACGTCCACACCTTCATCAAAGTGCTGAACGCGATGGGCGCCAAAGCCGCTTTCACCGGCGACAACCAGGTCACGGTGGACGCAACCACCATCATCCACCCCGAAGCGCCCTACGAACTCGTCAAAACCATGCGCGCCAGCATCCTCGTGCTGGGGCCGCTGCTCGCCCGCTTTGGCGAAGGCCGCGTCTCCCTGCCCGGCGGTTGCGCCATCGGCGCGCGCCCCGTCGATCAACACATCAAGGGAATGCAGGCGCTGGGCGCGCACATTGACATCCACGAAGGCTACATCGACGCACGCGGCAAACTGCGCGGCGCGCGCTACGTCATGGACATGACCACCGTCACCGGCACCGAAAACCTGCTGATGGCCGCAGTCTTGGCCGACGGCACCACCATCCTCGACAACGCCGCCTGCGAGCCGGAAGTGACCGACCTCGCCCACTGCCTGACCGCGATGGGCGCGAAAATCAGCGGCATCGGCACGACCACGCTCACCATCGAAGGCGTGCGTGCGCTCCAACCGGCACGTTACACCACTCTGCCTGACCGCATCGAAACCGGCACCCACCTCATCGCCGCCGCCATCACCGGCGGGGAAATCACCACCCGCCACACCCGCGCCGACCTGCTTGAAGCCGTGCTGGAAAAACTCGAAGCGGCGGGCGCACAAATAGAGCGCGGTCGCGACTACATCCGCCTCGACCAGCGCTGCAGAGCGCTACAAGCCGTCAGCATCCGCACCGCGCCGTTCCCCGCCTTCCCAACCGACATGCAGGCACAAATCATGGCGCTCAACACCGTCGCGCAAGGCACGGCGACCGTCATCGAAACCATCTTTGAAAACCGCTTCATGCACGTTCCCGAACTGGCGCGCATGGGCGCGGACATCGCCATCGAAGGCCATACCGCCACCGTGCGTGGCGTCGCCAAACTCAGCGGCGCCCCGGTGATGGCGACCGACCTGCGCGCCTCCGCCTGCCTGGTACTGGCGGCACTCGCCGCCGAAGGCGAAACCACCATTGACCGCATCTACCACCTCGATCGCGGCTACGACGCCATCGAGAAAAAACTGAGCGCCGTCGGTGCGAACATCCAGCGCGTGCGCGTGGCAGAGTGAGTGCCATTGATGATAGAGGGCGGTCACCAACCGCCCTTTTCATTTATCGCGATACTCATAAAGTCTCCTACCAGGCGCGCCGCCGAAGACAGGCACAACACCGTATGAAGCTTTGGGAGGCTGCTATACATACACTATGAGCGCTCAGCTGTATGTATAACTACCCATCTCGTCGGTTGCACCGAAAAGCGCGCTGGCAGTAAAGTACGCGCCATTTTTAACCGGGTAACCCAAAGGAGAACTCATGCAGGGTCAATTGTGGATTGTTGCCGCGCCGTCGGGTGGCGGCAAAACCAGCCTCATCGCCGCTACAGTGCAGGCGCTGGATGATGTCGTCGAGAGCGTCTCACACACCACCCGCGCCGCCAGACCGGGCGAAATTGAAGGCGTGCATTATCACTTCGTCGCGCCCGCGCAGTTTCAGGCGATGATTGCGGCCGACGGCTTTCTTGAATATGCGCAAGTCTTCCACAACGCCTACGGCACAGCGGCTTCAACCGTCGATGCCCTGCTCGCCGCCGGTAAGGACGTCATCTTGAGCATTGACTGGCAGGGCGCGCAGCAAGTCATGGCGCGCCGCCCGGACACGCGCACCGTCTTTCTCCTGCCGCCGTCGCTAGATGCCCTGCGCGAACGCCTGACCGCGCGGGGCCAGGACAACCCCGCCGTCGTCGCGCAACGCATGACCGAAGCGGAAGCGCAAATCAGCCACTACCGCGAATTCGAATACCTCATCATCAACGAAGACTTCTCCCGCGCCGCCGCCGAATTACAGGCACTGATACAGAGCGACCGCCTGCGCCGCGCGCGGCGCGAAGCCGACTTGCAGCCGCTCCTGCACCAGCTGGGACAGGCATCGTTGGCATAAAATATACATACACCTCGAGCGCTCAAGTGTATGTATAACTACCCCTGCGCCATAAAGCGCCGCACGTCTTCCGCATCAAACGGATACAGCAACTCGCGGTCGCGCTCCGCGTCAAACAACACCGGTACCAGCACGTCATACTGCGCGCGCAGCGCCGGGTCGCGGTCAATATTGATTCGCTGCACCGCCACCCCCATCTCGCAGAGCAGGGCGAAAGCGTCGGCGCAAAGGTGGCAGTTCAAGCGGACAAACAGGCGGTAACACATGAAAATTCCCCAAAAAGCGCCAGCCTAACCCGCCGCCCCGCCCGCCACAACAAAAGTTTGCCCGCAGCGGTTGAAACCGTACAATGACGCCCGCAAATCGCCTGCGACGCAACCGCGCCGCAAAACCCTCGCTTTAATACTTAAAAGGAGTACCCCATGAGCGAAGAACAACAAACCCCCGTCGTCCTGGACATCCGCAAACTCTACACGGGCGATATGTCGGTCGAAGTGCCGCACGCCCCAGAGATCTTCCAGCAAGAACTCAATCCGGAAATCAGCCTCGGCGTCGCCCACGAAATCACCAAACTGCCGGAAGACAACTACTACCACATCAAACTGCGCCTGACCGTCACCGCCAAAGACGGCGAGCGCGTCATCTACCTCGTCGAAGTCGCGCAAAGCGGCATCTTTGAAATCAGCGGCCTGCCGGACGCCCAGCTGCACCACGCGCTGAACGTTTACTGCCCGACCGTCCTCTACCCCTACGCGCGCGAAGGCATCAGCAACGCCATCAACCGCGCCGGCTTCCCCAACCTCTACCTGCAACCGATCAACTTCGACCTCATGTACCAGCAGCGCCTGCAAGAAGCGGCACAACAAGCTGAACAGCCCGTCCAATAATGGCCAACATCGCCGTCCTCGGCGCGGGCAGCTGGGGTACCGCGCTGGCGCTACAACTGGCGCGCAACCAGCACGACATTACCCTCTGGGCGCACCGCCGCGAACACGCGGCGGCACTCGCCGAACAGCGGGAAAACCGCCGCTACCTGCCCGGCATCACCCTGCCGCCCAACCTTGCCATCAGCGATGACCTCGCGGCGAGCGTCCGGGCGGCAGAACTCGTTCTGGCCGTCGTGCCGAGCCGCGCCTTCGCCGGCCTCCTTGCCGACCTCAAACCACACCTGCGCGACGATACCCCGCTGATGTGGGCGATCAAAGGCTTCGAGGCGGGCAGCGGCCGCCTGCTCACCGACGTCTTCACGGCCACCCTTGGCGACCACCCGCACGCCATCCTCGCCGGCCCCAGCTTCGCCAAAGAAGTCGCCGCCGGACAACCGACCGCCGTCACCATCGCCGCCCACGACGACAACCTCGCGCAAACCTTCGCGCAACACTTCCACGGCAGCAACTTCCTCTGCTACACCAGCACCGACCTCACCGGCATCCAAATCGGCGGCACGGTGAAAAACGTCATCGCCATCGCGACCGGCATCGCCGACGGCCTCGGCTGCGGCGCCAACGCCCGCGCCGCGCTCATCACCCGTGGCCTGCGCGAAATCACCCGCCTTGCCACCGCCCTCGGCGCACAAGAAGAAACCCTGACCGGCCTTGCCGGCATGGGCGACCTCGTCCTCACCTGCACCGACGACCAATCGCGCAACCGCCGCTTCGGCCTCGCCCTCGGTCGCGGTGAAAACGCGGCGGCGGCAAAAGCCGCCATCGGCCAAGTCGTCGAAGGCGAAGGCGCGACGCACGACACCTACGCGCTCGCGCAACAACACGGCATCCGCATGCCCATCACCGAACACCTGCACCACATGCTCGCCGGCAGCCGCAGCCTCGAAGACACCTTCGCCAGCCTGCTCGCCCGCAACATCAAACAAGAGCGGCATTGAGCATTGCTGCATGCCATAGCCGCCCCTCATTTACATACACCTGAGCGCTCAATGTGTATGTAAACCACCCCGCACACCACCATGCCCCTCGACATCCACTACGAAGACCCGGACATCTACGTCATCAACAAACCCGCCGGGTTGCTCTCCGTCCCCGGACGCGGCGACGACAAATACGACAGCGTACAAAGCCGCTGCCAAGCCTTCGTCCCGGCGGCAATGGCCGCGCACCGCCTCGACATGGCGACCAGCGGCCTCCTGCTCATCGCCAAGCACAAAGCCGCCGAACGCCACTACAAACAAGAATTTGCCGCACGCCGCGTGGAGAAGCGCTACATCGCCGTCGTCCACGGCAACATCGCGGCCGACCACGGCGACATCGAATACCCGCTCATCACCGACTGGGAGCGCCGCCCGCGCCAAAAAATCTGCTACGAACACGGCAAAGCGGCGCACACCAGCTACGAAGTGCTTGCCCGCGACGGCGCGACCACCCGCGTCGCCCTCACCCCGCACACCGGGCGCAGCCACCAACTGCGCGTCCACCTCGCCGCCATCGGCCACCCCATCCTCGGCGACGAATTCTATGCCGACGAAAACCCGCCCGCCGCGCCGCGCCTGCTGCTGCACGCCGAAACCCTCGCCGTCGCCAACCTGCACGGAATCTTGCAGCGATTTCACCTAAACCCCGCCTTTTAAGCGCGACAAACCGCTATAATTGCGCGGCTTTTTCAACTACCTAGCACGAGGAAAACCCATGCAACTGAAACAACTGACACTTGCCGTCCTGACCGCCACCAGCCTGCTTGTCGCCTGCTCGGACGAACCGAAAAAAAGCGACAAAGGCACGAAAACCGAACAAACCGCCGTCAAACCCGCCGACCTCGCGCAACAGGCCGAAGAGCGCTACCGCGCCAACCTCGCGCTTGCCAGCGAAACCTACCAAAAAATGTACGCGCAGAACCCGCTGCGCGGCATCCAGAAATACGAAATCACCGCCAGCGACTACCAACGCGGCGAAAACAGTGCGACCGCGAAAAGCACCCTGACCCTGCAAATCGCGCCGCACGTCTTCGGCAACGATAGCCCCACGCCGATTACCCTGGACAGCCACGACACCATCACCTACAACCAGGAACTGCTCGACAAAGGCATCGTCGCCCGTGTTGAAAACCACATCGACACCGAGCATATGGACAGCCTGAAAGCGCTGCTAAAAGACCAGCTGCACACCAGCGACGCTAACATTGAGCGCCTCGCCAACATCCTGAAAAACCTCAAATCACAAACCGACCTCTACGCCAACGGCGATGCCGTCGCCACCGCCGAAGTCGCTCCCTTCCAAGTACAAGAAGGCGACGACAGCCTCGACTTCAAAGGCCTGAAAGAAGAAGTCCGCTACAACAGCAAAACCCTGCCGGAAGGCATCCTTGACTTTAGCGTCGCGGTTGAACCCTTCACCTTCACCGTCACCGACAAAAAAGACGGCGGCAGCGCCACCATCGCCATTTCCCCGCTCAAAGGCGCATACAACATCAAAGAAGACGGCACCCTCAAACTCAAAGTTGAGCCGATCAAAACCGAAGCCACCGCCAAAAACGGCCTCACCATCTTTGAACTGGACGGTATCGAAGGCACAGGCGCTGGCGTCAAATACGACGCTGCCATCATGACCTACCTCGGCGATATCGAAGCCAATGTCAATAACATCCGCGTCACCCACAACGGCGAGCAATACCACATCGGCGACATCAACAGCAAAAGCAGCACGCAAAAAACCGCAAGCGGCAACTACGACTCCAGCGCGGATATGACCTTCAAAATTGACGGCGCAACCATGAAAAAAATCGAGCCGAGCATCCCGGTTGAGCCGCAAAGCCTGCGCGTGAAAGCCAAAATCAGCGAATTCTCCGCACAAAGCCAACTCGATTTGCTTGAAGGTGTGAATGCGCTGCAACAAAGCATCGCCATCGCCGCCAAAACCAGCGACGTCGGCTA
>CAURAS010000079.1:0-6826 GCA_963522865.1 uncultured Cardiobacterium sp. | reverse complement strand
GCCTTTTCGTGCGCGCCAAAGCGGGCGAGCATGATGAGGCGTCTGCTTACTGCCAGACGCGCACATAATCAACCAGCATGGAGCCCGGCCCCGGCTTTTCCCCCTTCATGACGCCGTTGGATAAGACGATATACATCGACGTCGAGGGGATGCCTTCACCGGTATAGCGGTAAACCGCCTTGCCATCAAGCAGCATGGTCATGCTGTTTGGCCGCCAGTCGAGGGTGTAAGTGTGCCAGGCGCCGCCCAGATTCTCGCCATACGTCGGAAAGCCCGCAATCTGCCGTAGGCGCCCTTTCTTCTGATAATGCACGTTGAAATGCGCATCTACCTTCCCCTGTGCGCCGGTCGAGAACTCGGCAATATCAATCTCCGGCGGCCAGGTGGAATCCACCGGCGTGGGCAGCAGCCAGAACGTCGGGGCGATGCCGGAAATCCGCGGCAGCCAGATGCGCGCTTCAATCACGCCGTAGCGGAAATTGAAGCCGGTGGCGGTGGTGGCGACGCCCGTGGTGTACGGGTAAGTGGCGCCTTTGACCGTAATCGGTGCTGCTTTCCAGTGAATCCGCAGCATTCCGTTGCTGACCGTGGTATAGCCCGCATCGAAGGCAGAGTCGTCCATATCCGGGTTGTAGGGCTCGCGGTAGCCCGGCCCAAGCCCCCGCAGTTTCATCCAGACCTTCGGATTGAGATTTGTGCCGTTAAATTCCTCGGCGAAAACCAGCCGCCAGGCACCGCTAACCGGTGGCTTCGGTTGGGGCGCGGCGAAAAGCGTTGCAGAAAACAAAACGGCGGCAAGTAAAAAACGACGAATGTCCATAAATAACTCCTTGTTGTGGCGAATAAGCGCAATACCGGCGTGGATGGCTATATTATCGCGAGAGCCATTCTATCAGCGGTATAAATACTGCACAAAAAAGCCACAGCGAACCGTGGCATATTCATCGCATCCGTGGCGCTTATTTCGCCTGTATGCCCTCGCCGGAAACCTTGACGGCAATTTCCGGCGCGACTTCAATTACCGCGCCATAATCGGCGGGCTTCAGGGTAAAGGCCGTTTCAAAACCGCTGCGGTAACCGCCCCAGGGGTCTTTGCCTTCGCCATTCTTGCTGACAGGGACGGTAATGCTTTGCGTCTTGCCGTGGAAAGTCAGCTCGCCGGTTAATTGCCCGTCTTTCCAGCCGGTTGATTTGAATGTCGCTTCCGGGAATTGCGCGCTTTCCAAATACTTCTGCAAATGTTCGTCGCGCTCGGCAAAGCCGGTATCGAGCGAAGGGATTTTGACGACGACATGGACGTCTTTAATTTCGCCCGTTTCGCTGTCATACACATAAGCGCCGCTCACTTCTTTGAATAATCCGGGAATATGGCTAAACCCCAAATGCGAAACGCTAATCTGTACATAAAAATGGGTCGGGTCAATTTCAAATTTGACCGGCGCGGCAAAAGTGGCAGCGGAACACAAAGTGGCGGCAAATAAAGCGGTGCGTATTTTCATGAATCAGTCCTCCGAATAAATGGAAGCTGCATCATAACGGACGATCGCCATTTCTGCATGACAAAGCCGCTATTTGCGGCTGAAAAAGCGGCGGGTCAGCCAGTCGCCGAGGCGGGGCGCAAGCGGGTAGAGGCGGGCGGCGGCTTCCATCAGGCGCGGGCGGTTGATTTCGCGCACCGGGCGGTGGAAGGCAGCGCAGATGCTGGCGGCAAGCGCCTCCGGTTCGGTCAGCCAGAAGCTGCCGAGCGCTTTTTGGTAGTGGCCGCCCGGGTCGGCATGGTCGAAAAAGGCGGTTTGCATCGGGCCGGGATTGACGCTGGTGACGATGACGCCGCTGCCCATGAGCTCCAACCGCAAGGCGTTAGTGTAGCCGAGCAGCGCGTGCTTGCTTGCGGCGTAGGCGGCGGTTTTCGGCGTGGCGATTTTGCCCGCCTGCGAGATGATGTTGATGATGTGGCCGTGGCCGCGCGCCACCATGAGCGGGGCGAGGGCATGGATGAGCTGGATGGGCGCGAGGGTGTTGAGGCGCAGCATCGCCGCCGTTTCCGCGTCGGTCGTATCGCAGGCGGTCTGGAAGATGCCGCTGCCCGCGTTGTTGATGAGGATGTCGATGGGCGGCAGGCTCGGCAGCCAGGCGGCGACGGCGTCGGCATCCGTGAGGTCCAGCGGGTGCAGGGTGATGCTGGCGGCGCCGTCGCAAGCGGCGGCGGTTTGTGCGAGGGCGTCTGGCCTGCGGGCGACGAGGTGCAGGTGATGGCCGCGTGTGGCGGCATGGCGGGCGAGGGCGGCGCCAAGGCCGCTGCTGGCGCCGGTGATGAGGAGGGTGAGCATGGGGTTTTCCTTTTTGTGTGGAGGGTTTGGTTTCAAGCTGCCTATTGTTCTGCGCTGCCGATGCGCCAGTGCCGGGCGGCTTCGCCGGCTTGCCACAGGCGGGCGTAGCGGCCGTTTTGCGCGATAAGGCTGGCGTGGTCGCCTTGTTCGACCAGTTGTCCGTGGTCGAAGACGAGAATCTGCGCGGCGTGGCGGATGGTGGCGAGGCGGTGGGCAATCATCAGCACGGTTTTGTCTTGCATCAACGCCGCCAGCGCGCGCATCAAGAGCGCTTCGTTTTCGGCATCGGCAAAGGCGGTGGCTTCGTCGAGAATCAGCACCGGACGGTTTTGCAGGATGGCGCGGGCGATGGTGATGCGCTGGCGTTCGCCGCCGGAAAGGGTGGCGCCGCGTTCGCCGACCGCGGTTTGGTAGCCCTCCGGCAGCGTCATGATGAAGTCGTGGCAACGCGCGGCGCGGGCGGCGGCTTCGATTTCTGCGTCGGTGGCATCGGCTTTGCCGAGGCGGATGTTGTTGCCGATGGTGTCGTCAAAGAGGTACACGTCCTGGAAGACGACCGAGATTTGCTGCATTAAATCCTGCTGCGTCAGGGCGCGAATGTCGCTGCCGCCGATGAGGACGCGCCCCTGCTGCGGGTCGGCGTAGCGCATGATGAGGCGGATGAGGGTGGTTTTGCCGCAGCCGGAATGGCCGACCAGCGCCGTCAGCGCGCGTTCGGGGATGTGCAGGTTGACACCGCGTAGCACGGGTTCGGGGTTGGCGTCGTAGTGGTAGTGGACGTTTTCAAAGGTGATGTCGTGCCGCGTCGGCGCTGCCGCCTCGCCAACGCGCGCAAGCGGGGCAACGGCAAGCAGTTCCTGCAAGCGCGCGTAGCCCTGCTGCACCATGCTATAGATGCTGCTCATTGAGAGGATTTGTCCGAGCGGCTCGGCGAAGCGGATGCAGGCGGCCATGAGCGCGGCGAGCAGCCAAACGTCGAGGCTGCCGCCGGTTATCCACACCATGCCCGCCAGCAGAATCAACAGCATCAGCAGTTCGACGGCGGAACCGAGCAGGGCATTGGGCAGGGTTTCGGCAAGGAGCGCGTCGCGCTGGATGGTCTCGACCGCGCCAATGGCTTGTTGCAGGCGCGGCAGGCGGGTGCCGGCGCTGTTCGCCGCTTTGAGGACGGGCAGACCCTGGCTGTATTCGAGCAGTTCGGCGTTCAGGCTGGCATTGGCACGGGCAAGCCGCGCTTTGGTGCGCGCCATCAGCGGCTGCGTCCAGTACTGTATGGGGACGATAAGTGGGAGGCTGATGAGGAGGATGAGGCCGAGGCGCCAGTCCCAAATGAGGGTGATGAGCGCGGTGGCAAGCGGGGTGAAGACGGCAGCAATCAGCATGTTGCTGACGATGAGGGTGTGGTTGTAGGTTTCGTCGATGGTACCGGCGAGCAGCGCGTTCAGCTCGCCGCTGCGCTGGCGGTAGAGGATTTGCAAGGGGATGCGGCGCAGGTGTTCGCCCAAATGGCGGCGCATGGTGTCGCCAGCACGGGCGCAGTTGCCGCGATAGTCGTAATCTTGCGCGCGCCAGCGAAAGATGCTGGAGAGAATGAGCAGCGCGGCCAGGGCGAGCAGCCAGAGGACGGCAGCGCGGTTGTCGCCCACGCCGAGCGCCAGGCAGATGGGGACGAGCAGGGCGAAGCTCGCACCTTGCAGGCTGGCCGCGATGACGCTGTCGCGCAGGCAGCGTTTGAGAACGGGTGCCTGTTCACCGGCGGCGCTCAGGATGGTGCGGTAGATGTGGATGGGGTTCATGGGGGCTCCTTTGCGGTTTCAACGGTTTTCAGGCTGTTTGTGCTGCAAATGTGTTTGGCGAGGTTGTCCAAAAACGCCTGCCGTTTTTTCGCGCCGACGTCTTTGAGGGTATGGCCTCGCCGTTCAACCGCGTACTGTCTTCGGCAGGCGCCTTGTAGCGGATTTTGCGTGCATCGTCAGTATAACGAGGCAAGCAACAGCGCCCACTACGCAAACCGGTATGAATTTCTTGATAATCTGCTATCATGAATCCGCGATTACGCACCAATTCAGACTTCCATTCGAGGTAAATGACATGAAAAATACCAAAGTAATTCTTTCAGCCGTTATGCTGGCTGCACTGGTTGCCTGTACCAGTAACCAGAGCGCCAAACAACAGCGTGAATTCTGCGAACAATCCAAATTATTTGACAACATCTGCCATGATGGCGATCACGTTTCCAGCGAAGCCAAGGCAAATGATAAAGGCCCTTCCGGACAACCGGATAAAGAAACGCCCCAAAATAACAACAATAACGGCAGCAGCGATAACAATAATAACGGCAATAACAACAACAATAACGACAAAAAAGATACCGACAAAGGTCTGGACTGCAATTGCAATTACGGCGGCTCTTACGACGAATAAGCATATAGTCATGCCCAAGATAAAGCCTGCTGAATACCTGGCAGGCTTTTTATTTTTTACTTCCGTGCATTGTCGTTTCTCATGAATCCCTATCTCTTCGCTGCTATTGCGCCGTTACGCGATTTACTGCGCTATCGGGACCGTCCGCAGCTTTTTGCCCTGCTGGTTTATCAAGCCATTACCACCATCGGCTTTACTTTGCTCATGCCGCTAGTATCGGTGCATTTTGTTGCCGATATTGGCATGGCAGCGGCAGTCGTCGGTATGGCACTCGCAATTCGCCAAATCAGTCAGCAGGGGTTGGGTTTTATTGGCGGGATGCTTGCCGACTATTATGGGTTGAAACCCGTGCTGTGTACCGGACTGCTTATCCGTGCAGTCGGTTTCTTTATGCTCGGTTTTGCCACAACGATGCCGGTGTTTTTTACGGCATTATTATTGACCGGATTGGGCGGCGCCTTGTTCGACGCGCCCTTCCAGGCAGCGACGGTAGCGATGACCCAGCCGGAGGAACGACGCGAGTTTTATTTGCTCACCAATTATTTGACCAGCATGGCAGCAACGATTGGTCCAATGCTGGCGATTGCCTTGTGGCTGATTGATTTTGCCGCGGTGGGCATTGCCGCTGGTTCGTGCTTTCTTACCAATGTCTTTGTCGCTATCCGCTTTTTTCCCAACATTAAACCGCCTGCCAATGAAGATGGGGAAACGTCTTCTTTTTTACAAAAAATATTGCATGACGGCATTTATTTGCGCTTTGTTGCCATTATGTGCGGCTATTGGTTTGTCGTCATGCAGGTTAATATCAGCTTTCCCCTGCTGGCGGAATCGCTGACTGGCAGCAAAGCTAGTGCGGGTTGGTTTTATACCTTCAGCTCGGTTTTAACGCTTATATTGCAATATTTTCTTGTGCGCCGTTTGCAACGCCATTTTGCCAGTCATCAATTACTCATTGCGGGCATGTTAGTGATGACTCTCGGCACGTTCTTGTTAGGAACTTCAGCTAATTTTGCCATTTTCTTATTATGGATTGCCTGTTATACCTGTGGCTATTTGGTCAGCCGCCCAATGCTCGATATTCTGGTTGCGCATCTTGCCCATCCGCGCGCGCTGGGTCTTTATGTTGGCGTCAGCGGTATTAGTATTGGCTTGGGGGGCGGTTTGGGTAATTTTCTTGGCGGTTGGCTTTATGATCTGGGCAAAGTTTATAATTTTCCATTATTGCCGTGGCTCGTCTTTGCTGCCGTCGGCATTTTAACTACCTGGCAATTGTTGCTTTATTTTCGCCGCTATCCACAAACCATTACCTCATAATTGATTACGACGATAAAAAACCGCCTTATACGGCGGTTTTTGCATGGTATTCATTCATGCCAGACGACAACATCGGCGAGTGCCGGACGCGGGCGTTCGGCTGCGGTCGCGGCAGGCGTACCGAGGAGAATGAAGCCGAGGATTTCGTCATCAGGGGCGACGTTCAGCGCCTGTTTGACGTCGGCGTCGTGTGCTGCCCAGGAGGTCAGCCAGCAGCTGGCGTAGCCGAGCACGTTCGCGGCGATGATGAGGTTTTGGCAGACCGCGCCGCCGGAGAGGATTTGTTCGATGCGCGGCACGGTGCTGGCGCGGTTGATGCGGCTCGATACCATCACCATGAGCGGCGCACGGGCGACGAAGCCGGTTTTTTTCGCCGTCAGCGCTTCGTCGGCGTCCGGCTTTTTCCGCGTCCAGATATCAAGCAGGGTGGCGACAAGCCGTTCTTGCGCGGGTTTGCGGAAGACGTCAATACGCCACGGATTGAGGTTACCGTGGTCGGAAACGCGGGTCGCGGCGCGCAGGATGGTTTGCAGTTCCGCGTCGCTCGGCGCGGGTGCTTGCATTTGGTTGGGGCGCAGCGAGTTGCGGTGCAGGAGCGTATCAAGGGTAGGGTTCATGGTTGGTTTCCGGTTGAAGTGTGGGTTTTAGGGCAATCCTCTTAAAGCCTGATATGAGACTTTATGCGTATCGCTATACATACACTTCGAGCGCTCAGGTGTATGTGGCGAATTTACAATCCAAGTGCAACAGCACCAAAA
>CAURAS010000078.1:0-6946 GCA_963522865.1 uncultured Cardiobacterium sp. | reverse complement strand
GCGCCTGGATCGAAACCAACGGCGACCACGCCGACAACCTCGACGCCTTCAGCGGTGAGGCGGTATTGCAAATATAGCCATTGCCAATTTATTTACATACACATCGAGCGCTCAAGTGTACGTAAATGAAAAAAACCGACGATACCTTGCAAAAAAGTTGCATCCCGGTAAAAAATCCGTAAAATGCGCCGCTGGTCTGCATTGGCGCTTCGCAACGATCAGCCGCAAACCCCGTCAGGTCCGGAAGGAAGCAGCGGTAGCGGTGAAATCGGGTGCCGGAGTAAGCTGGTGCAGGCCTTTTTCTTTACCTTGAAAAAAGCACTCCATGTATCAGGTTCTCGCACGCAAATGGCGGCCGAAAAACTTTCACGAACTGGTCGGCCAGACGCATGTGACCCAGGCGCTGACCTACGCGCTGGACCATAACCGCATTCATCACGCTTACCTCTTTACCGGCACGCGCGGCGTCGGCAAAACCACCATCGCCCGCATCTTCGCCAAATCGCTCAACTGCCAGAAAAACCACGTCAGCTCCAATCCCTGCGGCGAATGCGACCACTGCAAGGAAATCGACCAGGGACGCTTTCCCGACCTCATCGAAGTCGATGCCGCCTCGCGCTCTCGCGTCGAAGAAACGCGCGAATTGCTCGATAACGTCCCCTACGCCCCGGTCAAGGGCGCTTACAAAGTCTATCTCATTGACGAAGTGCACATGTTTTCCGCTAGCAGCTTCAACGCGCTGTTGAAAACGTTGGAAGAACCGCCGCCGCACGTCAAATTCATCCTCGCCACCACCGACCCGCAGAAACTGCCTGCGACCATCCTCTCGCGCTGCCTGCAATTTCACCTGAAAAACATGAGTGAGCGGCAGATTAGCGAGCACCTCGCGCATATCCTGCAAGCCGAACACGCCGAATTTGAGACAGACGCCTTGCACCTGCTCGCCAACGCCGCTTCTGGCAGCATGCGCGACAGCCTCAGCCTGCTCGACCAGGCGCTAGCCTACGGACAAGGACACGTCCGCACCCGCGACGTCGCGACATTGCTCGGCGCCGTGCCCGAACCACAACTGTTGCACCTGCTGCACCTGCTCGCTGACGGCGACGCTCCCGGCCTGCGCAACGTCCTCGAATCGCTAGATGAATACGCGCCCGATTACGCCGGGCTGCTGCTGCGCCTCCTGCAACAAATGCAGAAAATCACCATCGCCCAGCTTGGCGCGGAACGTTACCCCGAAGAAATCCCGGCGGCGCTACACGCACTCGCCCAACGCCTGCCGGTTGAGCTGCTACAACTGTGGTATCAAATCGGCAACGAAGCCTGGCAAAACCTGCCCTACCAGCCGGACGCGCGCATGGCGCTGGAAATGAGCCTGTTGCGCATGATTGCCCTGCAACCGCTCTTGCCCACCAGCGATCCGGCAAAAGCGCGGCCGGTACGCGAAGCCGCGCCTGCAAGCGCAGCGCTCACCGCCTCGCTGGACGACCTCGCCGCCAGCCTGCAACCTGCGACCGTTACACCGCCTGCGCCTCCCGCCGCAGCCCCCGCTGCGACAACAGAACCGCAACCCGTCGCCCCGCTAGAAACCGCGCCCTCCGCCGAAGCGCCTGCCAACGTCCCCGCCACAGCAATCGTTCACGCAGAACCCGCAGACCTGCCCGTTACCCCTGCTGACAATGACCCGCCGCCGTGGCAAGACACCCCGCCTGCCACGATCCACGACGAAGAAACCGACGACGTCCCGCCGTGGGTCAGCGAAACCATCCCGGATGACAGCGGCAGTGCGCCCGCAAAAAAGCCTGAACCCGCGCCCGTCGCAGCCGCAACACGCGAACCGGCTGCGACGACCGCGAAAAAACCCACCCTCTCCGCCGCGAACCCCACCAACCCCGCCGACCTCATTGACAACCCCGAGCGCTGGAGCGACTTCCTCACCACACTCGACCTGCACGAATACCCGCTGCTCCTGCTCGAAAACAGCATCCCCGCCAGCTGGCAGGCGCCGCTCCTCAGCCTCTACACCGCCCCGACCGGCATCATCTTCGACCAAGCACAAAACCGCGACCAGGCCGCGCAAGCGCTTAGCCGCGCCCTCGGCGTCCCTTGCACCCTCGACATCCAGCCCGGCGAGCACCTCAACACCCCGATCGAATACCGCCGGCAAAAAAACGCCGCCGCACAACAGCGCGCCGAACAAGAATTCCTCAACCATCCACAAGTACGGGCGGCACAAGCCACCTTCGGCGTCGCCCTGCAAGTGGACAACATCCAACCCTTAAACACACAGGAGTAAAAAATGATGCTACCCGGCAAACTCGGCACCATGATGAAAAAAGCGCAGGAAATGCAAGAGAATATGCAAAAAATGCAGGCAGAACTGGCCACTCGCCACATCGTCGGCATCGCTGGCGCAGGCGCGGTCAAAATCACCCTGAACGGCCACTACGCCTGCCAAAAAGTCGAACTCAGCGAAGAAGCGCTGAAAGAAGACAAAGAAATGCTCGAAGCGCTTATTGCCGCCGCCATCAGCGACGCCAGCAGCAAAGTCAGCGCCATGACCCAAGAAGAAATGGCGAACCTCACCGGCGGTATGGGCCTGCCCGGCGGCTTCAAACTGCCCTTCTGATGAGCTTCTCACCCTCGTTTGACCAACTGGTGCAGGCGCTCACCTGCCTGCCCGGCGTCGGCAACAAAACGGCGCAGCGCATGGCGTTGCGCCTCTTGCTTGACCAGCCACAAAAAGCCAAACAACTGGCGGACGCCATTGACCACGCGCTGCATACCGCGCAGCGCTGCCAACAATGCCGCAACATCAGCGACGCTGAACGCTGCCTCATCTGCGCCAACCCCAAACGCGACCACAGCACCATCTGCGTCGTCGAAGCCCCTGCCGACGTCCTCGCCCTTGAACAATCCACCGACTACCGTGGCCTCTACTTCGTGCTGATGGGCTTCATCTCGCCGTTAGACGGCATCGGCCCCTACGAACTCGGCATGGACATCCTCGACCAACAACTCGCCACCGGCGAAATCAAAGAACTGGTGCTTGCCACTAACAGTACCCTCGAAGGCGAAACCACCGCCTACTTCCTCGCCGAACTCGCCGCCAAACACAACGTCCCCGCGACCCGCCTCGCGCACGGCGTACCGATGGGCGGCGAACTCTCCTACCTCGACAAAGGCACCCTCTCGCTCGCCTTCAACACCCGCAGCCCGTACCGCAGCGAATAGCGGCAGAGCGCGCGGTTACGCCACAACGGGAATTCCCTATGCCAATCCGCATCCTTGCCACCCTGCTCGCCCTCGCGCTAACCAGTACCGTCTCGCTGACCGCACCCGCCGCAGAAACCACCGACTACATCGCCCAGATCAAACAACAACAGGGCAAAGCTGAAACAGGCGACGCCAGCGCCGCCCAAGATCCGCTCGTCGCACAAACCCTGAACCGGCACTATCCCGTCAATGCAGACGCCAGCGAACGCCTCGCGCGCATCAGCGACGGTGCGCAGCACGAATGCCACTACATCCGCCCCGACGACAAAAACGAATACTGCATGAGCCTGCACAGCGAAAAAACCGTCGCTACCGCGCGGGGCAAGCGCCGCTACCTGCTCTTTCGCGGCGACAATCTCAGTGGAGCGCACGCCGCCAGCGGGCTGGTTGCCCTCCATGCCGTTACCGCAGAAAACGGCGCGTGGCGGGAAACCGCGCGCGTGCAAAGCGAAGTGGGCGAATTGGGGCGCGCACCGGAAGCGTGGCAATGGCAAGAATTTGGTGCCGGATACTGGGGCGTGAGCGGACAAGGCAGTTTCACCGCCAACGGCGAAACTACCGGCGGGATGACCCTGCTGTATGACGGTGGCGATCGTCTTGCCGAAAGCTACATCCCGGTTACACTCAGCTGGAACGCCGACTTTTGCGACCCTGCCGTAGCAGCATTCTGCGATAACGACTGGAAAGATGAAAACCGTGCCAAAGAAGTCCTCGCCCACAGCACCGACCTGCACGGCATCCTTAATATCCGCCGCGACCTCGCCCCGTCTGGCAACCTTTGGCCGCTGGAAATCCGCATCAGCGGTTTCAAAGGCCGCAAAATCACCGGCCGCGAAAACAACGGCGCCTACCGCATCGCTCCCATCAAAGAATACTGGCAGGACAAATACCTGTTCCGCTACGACGCAGCAAAACACGCCTACCACATGCCGGACGATTACCCACTCAATATCCAATATTAGGGGCTGTTGACAATTTGACGAACGAATTACTCTCCATTGGGGAGCGGGCAGCAAACAATTAAAAAATCGGAATTTTGCTTCATCAATGATTGTTCACCCCTCCCCCGCTGCGGGCTTCGCCTTACAGGGGAGGGGGGATTCAAATCGTCAACAGCCCCTAGGAAAACGCTAGTTCACCGGATTTACATACACATCGAGCGCTCAGGCGTATGTAAAAGTCTTCTGTCAGACATTTACATACACCATGAGCGCTCAGCTGTATGTATAAGGCAAAAGCGCCTTCATGCTGTAGAAGGTGCGCAGACCGCGCAGTGTCAGAAGATAAGCGCCGGCAACGGTCGGGTAGGAGTGTCCGGCGAGGCGTACTGCATCGGCGTAGTGGTATTCGATAATGCCGTCGCGGGCGGCGCCCAAAAATTGGGCGAGCGGGTCGCGCACGCGCAGGATCGGTGCCTGGGTGAAGAAGTCAGGGAAAGTTTCGGTCATGGGTTACTCCAGTTGGAAGAAGAGTCGCCAGTATAGGCGGCACTCCCCCCTCTTGCTCATTGAGATTTGTCGCGGCTGGCAGGGTTCAGGTAACCGGGCGGGTGTAGATGTATTGCAACCCTTTGACGCCCATATAAGTACGGCCACTGTCGCTGAAGCCGCAGCGTTGGTAAAAGGTGATGGCGGCATGGTTGGCGTGGTGGACGCCGAGGACGATTTCGTCACCGTCAGGGAAATGCGCGCGCAATAGCGGGTGGAGACAAGCAGCGCCCAGCGCGGCGCGGGCGTAGCCTTTGCCTTGTTGTGCCGGGGCGATGGACATGGAGCGGAGCAGCAGGGCGTGCGGATTGTCGCTGTAATGGCGCAGGTCGGCACCGCTGTCGAGGATGAAAAAGCCGACGATTTCCGTGCCGGCAAAGATGGTGATTGCCAGTTTGTCGCGGTCGAGCGTGCGGTCGCCGTCCAGCCATTCGCCCGGCATGGCGGTAAATACCTGTTGGCTGGCGTTGAGCCGATAAGCGGTGAGGGCAGGGTAGTGGTCAGGATGGTAAGGTTTGAGCGTGATCATGCGGTTTCCGGGGGCCTTGTTCGTGATCTGCCGGTCAGAGCTGTAAATCCTGCTCGCTGATGTCGCCCGTGCGCAGGACTTTGCCCTGGTGTTCGCTGGCGAATTTTTCGGCGGCGGCTTGGTCGGCGAAGGGGAGGTAGTCGTCCTTGCCGATAAGTTGCGGCGCGTCTGCGGTTTGCACGTACCAGGCCTGGTCGGTGGCGAGCCATCGCGCGGGGTTGTCGTGCGCGCTGACCCAGGCGGCGAGCGGCTGGTTGGCGGTTTCCGGCAGGCGCAGGTAGGTGAGCGTGGTGCGCACGCTGTCAAACCATAGCGTTTCGCCGCTGTCGCTGCGCCGTACCTGGCCTTTGCTGCCGCCGGTATCGGTCACGCCCATCTGGTTGAAGTAGTCGCGCGCGTCTGCCGGGATGGTGGCGATGGGTTCGGCTGCTGCGGTGGGTTTGTCGTCGCCACAGGCGGCAAGCAGCAGGGCGAAGGTTGCGGTGAGCAGGATTTTTTTCATATGGAATTCCTTGGGTTTTGCAGGATTTATACATACATCTGAGCGCTCGTGGTGTATGTATATGGTTTGTGGCGGTTGGTGAATTGATAGTGCGGTTTGCAGGCTAACCCCACCCCCGTCCTCTCCCCCACGGGAGAGGGGCAGAACCGTGGCTTACGGGCGTTGGTTCGCGTTAAGCCGGTTTATTCGATGATACCCAAATGCTGCAAGGCGCGCTGGATGCCGTCTTCTTCGACGGTGCCGGTTTGGTATTGCGCGAGCGCGCGCAGCTCGGGGACGGCGTCGCCCATCGCCACGCCGTAGCCGACGGTTTTGAACATTTCGACGTCGTTTAGGCCGTCGCCGAAGGCCATGGTTTCATCGAGCGGTACGCCGAGCGCTTCGCAGACGCGCTTGATGCCACGCGCTTTGCTGCCGTCGGCGTGCAGTAGGTCCACGGAGAACGGGTGCCAGCGCATGGCGTGGTAGTCGCGCCCCAGTTCGCCGCTGTCGTTCAGCGCGGTTTCTTCGGCGGGGTCGATGTAGAGCAGGTATTGGTACACCGGCTGGTGCAGGTAGTAGTCGGGGTCAACGATGTAGTTGCCGATGCCGGCGAGGGCGTCGTCCATACGCGCGCTTTGCCGGTTGGACGCCATTTGTTCGGCACCGACGTAGGTGTAGTCCCAGCCGTGCCGCGCAAAGAGAGCGTTGAAGCGCTCGATTTCGTCGATGCTCATCGGGTTGGTGGCGAGTGGTTCGCCGCGGTATTGGTTGTACAGGCCGTTGATGGTGATGAAGAGTTCGATGTTTTCAGCGGCGGCAAGTTCGCGGATTTTCGCGGGCAGGGCGGCGAGCGAGCGGCCGGTGGCTATCGCCGGGATGATGCCGCGCGCTTTCAGGGCGCGGATGACGGCGGGGACGCTTGCCGGCAGGTAGTTGCTGCTTTTGCGGTAGAGGGTTTCGTCAATGTCGAAGAAGATGATTTTTGGGGTTTTCATGGGTTTATTGGCTTGTTTATGAATGAGGTTGGGGTGGGGGTTTGGGCGACTGCCACTTGTCTTGAAGGCGGTCGCTGCGCGGATTTTTTGCTGCCCCACCCCGGGTTCTCATGAAAAAAGCGGGCGCCATTTTCATGAGTGGTAGTACACAGACCCTGTTTACAAATTAACCAAAACA
>CAURAS010000077.1:0-7031 GCA_963522865.1 uncultured Cardiobacterium sp. | reverse complement strand
TGAGACTTTATGAGTATCGCTATACATACAGCACGAGCGCTCAGGCGTATGTAAACCATCCCGGCATAGGGTGCGCCTTGGCGCACCGTTTTTGCATGGCTGGGGCGACAACAAATCCCGCAGCCCCCGCCGATTTTCCCCCTCCCCCACGGGGGGAGGGGCGGGGTGGGGTTCGTCCGCATACCGCCGATGCCGCTAAGACCACAGAAACAGACCACTCACTTACATACACCACGAGCGCTCAGGTGTATATAAAACATCTCGGTATAGGATGCGCCTTGGCGCACCGTTTTCGCATGACTAAAGCGGCAACAAATCCCGCAACCTCCGCCGATTTTCCCCCTCCCCCCGTGGGGGAGGGGCGGGGTGGGGTTTGTCCGCATACCGCCGATGCTATTAAGGAAACAGACCGCTCACTTACATACACACTGAGCGCTCAGGTGTATGTAAAACATATGGGCACAGGCTGCGCCTTGGCGCACCGTCGTTGCGTTGAACATGCAGCTTTCGTGATCAAGCCGCGATGGCTACCCCCACCCCAACCCTCCCCCGCTGCGGGCTTCGCCCTGCGAGGGAGGGCGTCTTTCTGCGGCATCTCCGACTTTCATCCCCACAATAAGCATAGCGCGTACACCTTGGCGCACCGCCCTCTACATTCGCCCACCAGCGCCCGCCTTTCCGCCGCTCTACTCCCTCTCCCTGTGGGGCTGAAACAGCTCGCGCGAAGCGAGAGAAAGGGTTGGGGTGAGGGCAGCAAAAAAAGCAGCGTAGCTTCCACTATTGACCTTTATCGCGACCATTTCACCTGCCCAAACACCACCGGGCATACCGCTCGTAACCCCACCCCAGCCCTCCCCCACAGGGGGAGGGAGTCTTTCCGCTGTTCCTCCGCCTTTCGCACGCTAAACAACCCATGAACCCCATCACCACCCGTCTCACCGTCCGCATTGGCGACATCAACTACGGCGGCCATCTCGGCCACGACCGCCTCATCACCCTGCTGCACCAGGCGCGGCTGGACTGGCTGCACGCCCTCGGCGCGGAAGAACAGCACTGCTTCGGCGCCGGCCTCATCATGCGCCGCCTCACCTGCGATTACCGCGCCGAAGCCTTCCTTGGCGACGCACTCGACATCACCCTGCACGCGAGCGGCCTGCGCCGCACCGCCTTCACCCTGCACTACCGCGTCTGCCGCGGCGCGACCCTCATCGCCGAAGCCGCGACCGAAATGGTCGCCTTTGACTATCAGGCGCGCAAAATTACCGCCCTGCCGCCCGCCTTTACCGCAGCGCTTACCCGCCTGCACGGAGAAACCGCATGACCCCGAACAACGGCAACAGCGTCTCGCTCATTCGCAAAGCCATCATCCTGCTGACCGTGCTCATCGTGCTGGTCGTCTTCCTCATCATCTTCCAGTTCACCGACATCGCCTTCCGCGTCTGGGACCGCCTGCAGCACACCTCGCCCGGCTTCCTCATCTTCTACCTCATCATCATCAGCCTGATAGCCGCTGCTGGCGCCGGGCTCATCTGGAAAATCTGGACGGTCGGGCGCAACCGCAAAAGCGGCAAAGCGCCCGCCGCCGAGCGCAAGCGCATCAGCCTCGAAGAACTGCAAGCGCGCGCCGCCGCCGCCCGCGCGCAAGGCCTCGACACCAGCGCCATTGACGCCGAAATCGACGCCATCGCTGCCGAACCGCAAGAGCTGGAACTCGCCTTCTTCGGCAAAATCAGCACTGGCAAAAGCTCGCTCATCCAGACGCTTTTGCCGCACGCGACCATCGACACCTCCATCATCGGCGGCAGCACCGCCACCATCGAGCGCTACCACTACGAAAACCCGCGCGGCCTCAGCCTCACCCTGCTCGACATGCCCGGCACGCACCAGGCGGGCGCGGACGGCACACTCGACCAGGAAGTGATGAACGCCGCGCGGCGCGTGCACATCGTCGCCTACGTCATCGACCAGGACCTCACCGAAAGCGACATGATCTCCATCCTGCGCCTGCACGCCTTCGACAAACCGATGCTGGTCATCCTCAACAAAACCAACCTCTACAGCGCATCCGAACTGGAAGAACTGCAAACCCGCATCCGCACCCGCCTGCCGGAAGGCGTCGCCTTCATCACCAGCGCCAGCGCACACCGCCAGAGCGTGCGCCGCCTGAATCCGGACGGCAGCACCGCCTGGCAAGAGCGCGAAGCGCCGGGAGAGGTCAGCGCGCTCCTGCAACAACTCGCGCAAATGACCGCCGAACGCGGCACCCTCACCGCGCGCAACCGCCAGGCGCTGCTTGCCCTCGCCGACGAAGCGCTCAGCGAACGCCTTGCCCACTACCGGCGCGAACGCGGCGAAGCGATGGTCAAAAGCTACGCACGCAAAGCCATGCTCGGCGGTGTTGCCGCCGTCGGCCCCGGAACCGACGTCCTCATCCAGGGCTACCTCGGCATGGACATGTTGAAACACCTCACCAAACTCTACGACGTCCCCACGCGCGACATCGACCTGCAAACCCTGGTCGAAGCGGCGAGCAGCAAAGTCAAAACCCACCTCACCGTCATCCTCGCGCTGGCCGGTAACGTCTGCAAAGCCTTCCCCGGCGTCGGCACCGTCATCGGCGGCGCCTCGCACGCCGTCGCCTACGGCCTCATCTTCGAAAGCCTCGGCCGCGCCACCCTGCAAGCGCTCGAACACAGCAGCCAAGGCGCGCTCAACACCCAGAACATCATGCAAAACTTTGAGGAACAACTGCATCATGACCTCGAAACGCGGGCGCAAAGCCTCGTCCGGCTCGCCCTCGGCAGCCGCGAAAAAAACCGCCAAAGCTGAAGCGCACCAAAAAGCCGCCGCCGCACGCCGTGCGGGCAAAGCCGAAGCGCACCTCAAAAAAGCGCGCGACAGCGTTGCCGCCCTGCTTGACGACAAACGCCTGCCGGATGACGCCAAAGCACGCCTCGGCGAAGACTACCGCCAACTCCAGCGCCTGCTCGACAAACTCGAACAGGGCCACGTCCACGTCGCCGCCTACGGCCGCGTCAGCGTTGGCAAATCCGCGCTCTTAAACGCCCTTGCCGGCAAAGAAATCTTTGCCACCAGCGTCCTGCACGGCAAAACCCGCCACAGCGAACACACCCTGTGGCAAACCCTCGACAGCGGCGGCATCTACCTCATCGACACCCCCGGCATCGACGAAATCGGCGGCAAGAGCCGCGCCGAACTCGCCGCGCACGTCGCCCGCCAGGCAGACGCCGTCCTGTTCGTCGTCGATAGCGACATGACCCGCGACGAATACCAGGCGCTCCTGCAACTCCACGAAAAAACCCAGCCGCTCATCCTCGTCCTCAACAAAGCCGACCGCCTGAACGAAGCCGACCGCGACACCCTGCTGGCGCACCTCACCCGCCGCGTCGCAGGCATCATCCCGGCGCAGCGCATCGTCGCCGCCAGCGCCCGCCCCGACGCCTACATCCAAATCACCACCGACGCAGAGGGGCGCGAACACGAAGAAACCATCCAGCCAGAGCCGGACGTGGACGCGCTCAAAACCGTCCTGTGGAAACTGCTTGAAGCCGACGGCAAAAGCTACGCCGCATTGAACGCCAGCGTCTTCGCCGGCAAACTCTCCGAGCGCGTCGGCCAGGAAATCGTCGCCGCGCGCCAGCACCTCGCGGAAAACATCATCCGCCACTACGCGCTCATCAAAGCCGTCGGCGTCGCCATAAACCCCATCCCGGCGGTCGATCTCCTCGCCCTCGCGGCAGACGCGACCATGATTGTCCACCTCTCGCGCACCTACGGCATCGACATCACCCGCCACCAAGCGGGCGAACTGGTGCGCACCATCGCCCTACAAACCGGCTACCTCATGGGCACCGTCTATGGCATCCAGGCGCTCTCCTCGCTCCTAAAAGGCCTGACCGCCGGGCTTTCCACCGTACTCACCGCGGGCGCACAGGGCGGCGTCGCCTACTACGGCAGCTACGTCATCGGCAAAGCGGCCGAGCGCTACTTCGCGCAAGGCGCAAGCTGGGGCGCGGGCGGCGCCAAACCGGTCATCGAAGAAATCCTGCGCGATTTGGACAAAGACACCCTCATCCAGGAAGCGAAAACCTCCATCGCGCAGTATCTCGGCAAGAAACGCTGAAAATATACATACGCCTGAGCGCTCGAGGTGTATGTATAAATAGGCTTCGCTGTGGACGACAATATACATACACATCGAGCGCTCAGCTGTATGTAAACCGGCACTGTCCACAAATAAGCTGCGAAAAAACCAACTTTTTCCTATCGTTGCACATCGCCGCCAAAGCGCATAAATTTTGCTAGAATGAAAACCTTCCCCCTGATTTTTTAATGCCAACACCGGAGAACCCATCATGGCTCGCGTTACTATCGAAGATTGCCTAAAAGACGAAAACAACCGCTTCCGCCTCGCCCTTGCCGCCTCCAAGCGCGCGCGACAACTGGCGAACGGCCACCAGCCGCTGGTGTCGCCCGAAAATGACAAAACCACAGTCATCGCCCTGCGCGAAATCGCCGAAAAGAAAACCACCATTTCTGGCCTGCTTAGCGGCAAACCAATACTGCCCGCGGCTAGCGCCGAAACAGAAGCCGTCACAAAAACGGTCGAAGCAGAAGCCGGTGTAGAAGAAAAAGAAGAACAAGAAGCCGAGCCGATGGAGGAATAAATCATGGACCCTGCGCCGCTTGCCCTCGAATACCAACCCTTTGCCGTCTTTAGCGGCGCCCAAACCTTGCAGGCGGCGTACAACGAGCTCGCCGTTGAGCTGAAAAAATACCTGGACCCCGAAGACCTGGAAAAAGTGCTGCGCTGTGCCATCTACGGCGCGGCGGCACACGAGGGACAAAAGCGCCAGTCCGGCGAACCCTATTTCACCCATCCCATTGCCGTTTGCCTCATCCTCGCCCGCCAGCGTTTTGACCTGCCGGTGCTGCAAGCGGGGCTGCTGCACGACGTCCTCGAAGACACCATCCTGAAAAAAACCGACATGGCAGCAGAATTTGGCGAAGAAGTAACCCGCCTCGTCGATGGTGTCAGCAAACTCGACCGCCTGAAAAAAAGCGCGCCACAGGCTGCCGTCGCCGAGAGTTTCCAGAAAATGTTCCTCGCGACCGCCGACGACCCGCGCGTTCTTATCATCAAACTGGCAGACCGCCTGCACAACATGAAAACCCTTGGCGTGATGCGCCGCGACAAACAGCGCCGCATTGCCCACGAAACGATGGAAGTGTATGCGCCTATCGCCAGCCGCCTGGGCCTCTATTACTTCAGCATCCAGCTGCAAGATCTCGCCTTTTCCTACCTTTATCCGTGGCGTTTCGCCGTCTTGCAAAAACGCTACCAGGCGCGTTTTGCCCGTAACGACGTCCTCAACCGCGTGCGCGCCACGCTGCAACCGCGCCTACAAGCGCTCGATATCAAAGCCACTATCAACAAACGCCAGCGCCATCTCTGGGGCGTATACCAGCGGATGCTGCGCAAACAAAACAGCGAAAACGCCGCACTGCCGGGGAATAACGCCACACACAAAGACATTCAGACCTTTGAAAAAGCTGTCCGCACCATCCCCATCCGTATCATCACCGACAGTGAAGACAACTGCTACCGCATCCTCGGCGGCCTGCACGGACTTTACCGTCCCGTACATGGTAAATTTGAAGACTACATCGCCGCGCCTAAGAGCAACGGCTACCGCTCGCTGCACACCAGCGTCCTCATGCCGGGCGGCATCATGCTCAACGTGCAAATCCGCACACGCGACATGCACACGCTGGCCGAGGCGGGCATCATCTCCGTCTGGCATCAATACGCCAAACAGCGTGCCGTGCAAATCGAAAAACACAGCATCGAGGCTGAAAAACAGATGCGCGAATGGCTTGGCCGCCTGAAAGAAGTGCAGAATTACACCGACGACTCGCTCCAGTTCTACGACACCATTAAAAAAGAACTCGTCTCTAACGAAATATCCGTTTACACGCCAAAAGGCGACGTCATCGACCTGCCACGCCATGCGACGCCAGTGGATTTTGCCTACGCTATCCACAGGGAAGTCGGCAATCACTGCATTGGCGCCGTGGTCAATGGCAGCCCCTATCCTATCTACAAACCACTGGAAATGGCGCAAGTCGTGGAAATCATCACCCGCGAAGACGCGCGCCCGCACGCCGGCTGGCTTCAGTTCGTCGTTACCGCTAAAGCGCGCAGTGCCATCAACAAATACCTGAAAGAACTGGCGCAAAACGATGCCACCACCCTCGGCCAGCGTCTGCTCGGCAACGCCTTGCGCCGTCGCGGCCATACCCTGGAGAGCGTTGGCGAGGCTCGCTGGCAACACTACCTGCAAGAAAACCACATCGCCGACCGCAACACCTTACTCACCGAAATCGGTCAGGGTCTGCACCAGGCAGCACTCATCGCCACCGCCTTGCTCGAAGAAGCCGGCAGCGCTGTTGCCATCGTCTGCGACGACGAAAACACGCGCCAACTCGAAGTCCACAGCGCCTTTGAAAGCGGCATCAGCCTTGCCGAATGCTGCCACCCGTTGCCACAAGAACCCATCATCGGCCAGGTCGTCCCCGGCATCGGCATCCACATCCACCGCCGCGAATGCCCGCTGCGCGGCATCGTCGGCGGCGAAGAATGGATTGATGCCACCTGGGCCGCCGAGCGCAAAGGCCTCTTCCCGGCAGAACTCGAAATCACGGCGCAAGAATATCCGCGCCTGCTCGCCAACGTCTCCGGCGCAATCGCTGACGCCGGCGCCAACATCACCGACTTCCAGATGAACCACGCCGCGCATGATGCCCACCAGCGCATCCTCACCGTGTGGGTCGAAGTGCGCGACCGCGAACACCTGGCGCAGCTCACCCGGCAGCTGCGCCTGCTGGAAGGCGTCGTTCAAGTCCGCCGGGCAGAAAGGAGCCAAACCCCATGAGCAAAGAAGTCATCCACACCGACAAAGCCCCCGCCGCCATCGGCCCGTACTCACAAGCCGTGCGCACCGGCAACC
>CAURAS010000076.1:0-7085 GCA_963522865.1 uncultured Cardiobacterium sp. | reverse complement strand
GCAAGCTCCATGCCGTACACGCTGCCGTCATGCGGGGCGCCGTGATAATGCCGCCAAAGCGCGGCGGTAATCAGGGTGATGTTAAGCAGCACCGGCGTCAGCGCCGGAATGCCGAACTGGCCGAAGGTATTGAGTACACCGCCCGCCATCGCCGTTAAAGAAATCAGCAGGATATAGGGGAACATGATGCGCAGCATGTCGCTCGCCAGCACGAACTGCTCCGGGCGCTCGCTGAGGCCGCTTGCCACCAGCGTGATAATCGCGCCGGAAAAGAGTACGCCAATGGCGGTAATCGCCAGCAGGATGCCAAGCAGGGTGCCGCTGGTGTGGCGCAACAAATCTTTCAGTTGCTCCGGGTGTTCGGTGCGGGTAGCGGAAAAAACCGGCACGAAGGCGTTGGCAAAACTGCCCTCGGCGAAGAAGCGGCGCAGGGTGTTGGGAATGCGCAGCGCGGCGTAGAAAGCATCGGTCACCATGACGTCAAAATAGCGCGCGACCAACATGTCGCGCAGCAGGCCGAGGACGCGCGAGAGCAGCGTCATCACGGCAAAAACGGCAGAGGAGCGACCGAGTGAAGCCATCAGCACCAGCCCAGACGCTTACACAATTCGCCGATAAGATCGGCGCGGTTCATGCTGTAAAAATGCAGCGCCGGCACGCCCTCGGCAATCAGCCGCTCACAAATACCGGCGACTACATCGGCGCCATAATCACACAGCGCGGGCAGATCGTCCTGGAGAGCCTCCAGCCGCTTGCGCAGCCAGCGCGGGATTTCCGCGCCGCAGGCATCAGAAAAACGGCTTAACTGGTTGAAATTGCTGATAGGCATGATGCCCGGCACGATAGGCACATCAATGCCGAGCGCCAGCGCCTCATCGCGGAAACGCAAGAACGCCTCGACATTATAGAAATACTGCGTCACCGCATCCGTCGCGCCCGCCGCGACCTTGTCGCGAAACGCCTGCAAATCAGCGGCAGGCGTATGCGCACGCGGATGCACCTCCGGATACGCGGCGACGAAAATGCGCGCGTTGTTACCCCAGAGCTCACGCACATAAGCAACCAACTGCTGCGCCGTGGTAAACCCGGCATTCTCGAGCGCGCCGGACGGCATATCGCCGCGCAGCGCCATCAGGCGATAAATGCCGAGCGCACGATAATCATCGAGCAGCGAGCGAATATCGGCCTCGCTGGAGGCGACACACGTCAAATGCGGCATCACCGGCGGGCCGTTCTCCGCGACCAGACGCGCCACCAGATTCATCGTGCGGTCGCGCGTACTGCCGCCCGCGCCATAAGTCACCGAATAATACTCGCACTGCAAATACGCAAGCTCGCGGCGCACCGCAGCCAACTTCTCCGCACCCTCCGGCGTTGCCGTCGGAAAAAACTCACAACTGAGCGGAACCTTGCACACAGACACAAAAAACTCCCTTAACGCTTGAAACGCGCCGGCTTGATATAAAGCACCAGATTATCCTTGACCTTATAATCGCGCCCGTTGACATCACTAAAACGATAAAAACCCTTGGCGTCCTTCTTCGGCGAACCCGTGGCATAAAGCACATCGCCTGCCATCATCTTCACCTCATAAAGACTCTGCTCGCTGCGCAAGGCACATGCCTGCAAAACCAGCGGCAACAAAACAAAAAACAACCATCTATTCATGAAACAGAACCTGATTGAAAAAGCCTAAAATACAGCGGCGCAGTATAACAGAGCGACCCAGCCGCGTGTAGCGCGGGCGCGACTGCCCGGAAGATGAAAAAATGGTATAATCCGCGCAGTTACCACAGAAAAATCCCGAGAGACTACATGGCAGAAAACCACACGACCGCGACCGCTTTCAGCAGCCTTCCCATTCACCCGGCCATACAAGAAGCGCTGGAAGACAACCGCCTCACCCACACCACGCCGATACAAGAAAAAACCCTGCCGCTGACCTTGGGCGGCCACGACGTCATGGGACTGGCGCAAACCGGAACCGGCAAAACCGCTGCCTTTCTCATCTCGCTCTACCACTACCTCCTCACCAACCCCGTCCATCCCAAAGCCAAAGGGCCGTGGGCGATAGTGCTGGCGCCCACGCGCGAACTGGCCGTACAAATCAAAAAAGACGCCGACCAAATCGGCGCTTACACCGGCCTGAACAGCCTCGCCATCTATGGCGGCGTCAGCATGGAGCACCAGCGCAACCTCCTGGAAAACGCGCCGATAGACATCATCATCGGCACACCGGGGCGCATCATTGACCTCTACAAACAAAAAATCATCCGCCTGAAAAACATCGAAGTCTGCGTGCTGGATGAAGCCGACCGCATGTTTGACCTCGGCTTCATTGATGATGTGCGCTACCTCCTGCGACAAATGCCGCCTGCAAACGAGCGCCTGAACCTGCTCTTCTCGGCGACAATGGCGCAAAAAGTCCAAGAACTCGCCTACGAATACTTCAACGCGCCAGAAACCGTCAGCATCGAAAGCGAACACGCCACCGCCGACAACATCACACAAATCCTCTACCACACCGCGCGCCACGAAAAAACACCGCTGCTCATCGGCCTCTTGAACCGCGACAAACCAGCGCGCAGCATGATCTTCCTCAACACCAAGCGCGACCTGGAGCGCCTCTCCATCGTCCTTGAGGCAAACGGCTACCCCAATGCCGCGCTCTCCGGCGACATCCCGCAGAAAAAACGCGAAAAAATCATCAAAGACTTCCAGAGCGGCGCGGTAAACATCGTCGTCGCGACAGACGTTGCCGCGCGCGGCCTGCACATCCCGGACGTCACCCATGTCTTCAACTACGACCTGCCGCAAGTCGCCGAAGACTACGTGCACCGCATCGGCCGTACCGCGCGCGCCGGCGCCTCCGGCACCGCCATCAGCTTCGCCTGCGAAGAATACGTGTACTCGCTGCCGGAAATCGAACACTACATCCACAACAAACTGCCCGTCTTCCCGCTGGACGAAGAGTTACTGGCCGACGTCATCCCGCCGAGCGAAGAAGCGCTGCAAGCGCTGAACGAACAAAAAGCCGAACGCTTCGCGCGTAACGGCAACCGCCAACCGCGCGGCAACAAACCGGAAAGCCACCGCCGCCGCAACCCGCGCCACAAAAGCGGCAATCACGAACCTAACGGCAATCACTAAACCATTTGCCAAGAAAAAACCGCCGTAAGGCGGTTTTTCTTCTTTCCAAGTTAAGGGGTTCATCCATGATAGCCGATAGCTCTTTATATAAAGGAAGCTTGTTTCCGCTGGAAGTCGAATCTTTATCAGATGACGGACATAAATTTCTCACAATCTGCAAGCGTGCAATCTCTTCTTGGGTGTAATAGTAGGCCATAGTGCTCTGTGCGCTCCGGTTAATGGTCGCGATGTAACCCTTATGACAAAGACGGGCAAGATTTTTGGCGGTAGTGGATGAGTGCGGTGAATGATTCAGCGCTAAATTTAATGGAGGTGGCTTTATGGGTATTTCTGCATCAGCGGTATGCGAAATAACCCCACCCCAGCCCTCCCCCACGGGGGAGGGAGTGGTTTTGTTGCGAGTGCGGTTTCCAGATTTACATACACTACGAGCGCTCAGGTGTATGTAAACGGTGAATGGTGGTTGGATTTATTGGACGACGTCGCTTGGCGGGTTATTTGCTGCCCCCACCCCAGCCCTCCCCCACGGGAGGAGGAGGCAGTTTTGTTGTGGGCGCGACTTGCGGATTTACATACACCTGAGCGCTGGTAGTGTATGTATATTGGTTTTATGGTTTGGTAGCGACGACGAGGGCGTTGATGGTGTCGGTCGAGGTGACGAGCAGCGGGCAAAGGCCGAGGATTTGTACGAGAGCGGGGTTGTTGTGCCAGAGGCCGTTGGCGAGGGTTTTGCGAGTTTCGGGGGTCATGGGTAATCCGGTAAGTGGTTCGTCTGCTGCAGGTTCATTTGCCTGTTCGGGCGCGTTCCTGCCGGATGCCGACCATGCCTGTAAATTCGCGGACAGTCATCAGCCATTGTTGTTGTGCCGGAGTATAGGTTTTGTGCAGCCCGCGCGGGATAACCAGTTGCACGTTTGCTGCCTGCATCTGCGCGGTCTGCTTTTCACTGATGCCCGGCTCGATGGTCAGCAGGTGTTTGTTCCTGATTTTTTCCGCTTCGTTGAGGATTTGCCGCCAGCGATCTTTACAGGTAGTTTTAGCTGCCAGCATGAATAAATCATCTTGCTTGAAATTGGCATCATGGTAAGACTCTATACTCGGAAAAATAAAATCTGGCTTGTTTCCATCTTCAGTTTCTCCTTCCCATGTATGTTTAATACCAAGTTCAGTAAATAAATAATCAAGATGGTTTTCCAGTGCTTTACCTGCTCGTGAACGACGACGCTGCAAGGCACTTTTTACCCGTTCGATATAAGCATCCGGCTCTTCTTCCCCTGCTATCAGCAGTTCGCGCAAGCTATTGCCTAATAGATGTTTTTCCAAGGTGTAGAAGAGGCTTTCTTCGCGCTCCATCCATGCGATCAAGGCAGCATCAGGATTATCGCGACAAATAACGTCAGGAAGCGTTATACGGGCATAGTGCGAGAAAGTCTTACTAGCAGGGAAAGTGCCATCAAATTTATGCAACATTTCTTCGAGAAAATCAGGTTCTTCTTCTTCTATTCCGATACCTATCTGTTCGAGAATAAAGCGGGCAACAAAATCTATATGGTGGTTTGCCATATCGTCTTTTTCCTTAACACAGAACTTGCTATCTCCAAGATGAAGCTCAAAGAGCATTAATAATTGAGCTTCGATAGTTGTATCTTTCTCTGCAATAATTGCCAGCAATGTGTCATCTGGTCTCTTGGCAATAATCAGCAAGTCTCCTACACTTGCACAATGTATGGCCGTATTGTCCTTATAATAAAGGTGAAATTCTGAACGTTTGGGATTACTCTTGCGGCCGTCATACCATGTCATAAATCCTGTATCGGCTACGGGAATACCATCATCTTGGTCACTCAGATACAAAAATTTTGCAGGAAACCGTTTTTTTTCTTTTCCCAATATTTCATGCAGCATTTTTGCACCATTAAATTCATGCTGATGAGATCTGTCTGGATCAATTTCTACTGTACTCAGGCGTTTTGCAGCAATGCCCGTGAAATATCCTGCAAGATTATGTTTTTTCATTCCTTTATCTCCTGTATTTCAATCATGTTTTCTTTGCTGCGCAACCATTCGCCAAGGCGCAATGCCAGCGCTTCCATGTTTTTATCCGCACCGCGCAGGGCGCATTCCCACACGATGCCAATCCGCCAGCCTTGCGCCAGCAGGGCTTCCTGCACGTTATGGTCGTGTGTCCGGTTACGGGTTATTTTTTCACGCCAAAAGGTTTCCCGCGTGGCCGGAATTTTGCACAGGCGGCAATAGTGTCCGTGCCAAAAACAGCCGTGAACGAAGATTACGGCGTGATAGCGGGGCAGCACGATATCCGGGTTGCCCGGCAGTTCCCGCACATGCAGGCGAAAGCGGAAGCCCTGATGATGCAGCAGGCGGCGTACCTGCATTTCCGGTTTGGTATTGCGACTGCGGATGCCCGACATCATCCGGCTGCGCGTCGCCGCATCAACGATATCGGTCATCAGGTCAGGCACTCAGGGGTAGGGACATTTGCGCCCTGTTCGCGTCATCCTGCGTCGGGATGTGCGGCAGCATGATGCGGGCGACTTCACGGATAACCGGCATAACGACGCTGTTGCCGAACTGCCGGTATGCCTGTGTATCGCTTACCGGTATGCGGAAGGTGTCCGGAAATCCCATCAGGCGGGCGCATTCGCGCGGGGTAAGGCGCCGCGGACGGTGGTTGTCCCCCTGCCAGATGAGGATTTCCGAACCGTCCTTGTAGTAGCGGGCAGATAGGGTGCGGGCAATGCCGTCAGGACGTACCAGCCCATAGCCGAAGCCATTGCCTGCCGCGCGGTGCTTCGCTGCGTAGGCTTGCAGGTAGTCCCACAGGCGGGGGGTGAGGGTGTATTTGTCCTGCACGGCCTGTTTTTCGTGGTTGAAGAAACGGTCATCATCCCACGGCAGCAGGGGTTCCGTGCCGTCAGTCTTGTGCAGGATATCTGCGAGGCGGGGGCGGTCATCCGGCAGGTGCAGGTCGTGCCAGGAAAAGCCGTTCTGCTCGCGGAAGCCTGCGATGATGATGCGCTCGCGGTGCTGCGGGGTGAAGTGCTGTCCGTCGATGATGCGGTAATGCACGTCATAGCCCAGTTCGTCGCGCAGGGTGTGCAGGATGACGCGGAAGGTGTTGCCGCTATCGTGCGAGAGCAGGTTTTTCACGTTTTCCAGCAGGAAGGCGCGCGGACGTTTGGCAGCAATGATGCGCGCCACGTCAAAAAACAGGGTGCCCTGTGTGGTGCATTCGAAGCCGTGCGGTCTGCCGAGGGAATTTTTTTTGCTGACGCCAGCGATGCTGAATGGCTGGCAGGGAAATCCAGCCAGCAGTACGTCATGGTCGGGGATATCCGCTGCGGGGAAGGTGGTGATGTCGCCGATGAAGGGATGGTAGTCGCCGTGGTTTTCCAGATAGGTTTTGCGGGAAAAGTCGTTCCATTCGCTGGTGAAGACGCAGGTGCCGCCGTGGGCTTCGAAGCCGAGGCGGATGCCACCAATGCCCGCAAACAGGTCGATGAAGCGGAAGGCGGGCGTTTCTGTCTTCCCGCCGGATGTCTGGCCGACAAGTTGTCGTAATGCGGCTTCCAGCATGGCCGGGCATGGGGTATCGCCTTTTTCCCAGCGGCGGACGGTTTTGATGTCTTTGCCGACGTGGGCGGCGATTTCCCGCTGGCTGAAGCGGCTGCGTGCCTGCATAAGCAGATTGTGGGATGGATTCATGGACTTTCTCTGGGTATTTTTACGGACATTATGCCCTGTCTGTTTCCCGTTCACACCCGTTTTATGGATGATTTTTGCCCAAGAGATACGCTCTCAGCGACCGCTTTGCACCGTCCCATCCCGCACGGCGTGCAGGACGGTATTGACCTGGTTGGCAACGGCGCGCGGGGTGATGGTCGCGCCGGTGAAGCTGTCGATGTCGCCGCCGTCTT
>CAURAS010000075.1:0-7123 GCA_963522865.1 uncultured Cardiobacterium sp. | reverse complement strand
GTTGCTTTTTGTTTGCCCTTCGTTTATCAGCATACATTTTAGGACACCACCAAATTTACATACACCTCGAGCGCTCAGGTGTATGTAAATGGGGTGGGTAGGTGCTTAGTCCGTCTCGGTTTCTGCCCGCGCCTGCGCGTCGAGTTGTAGGCGCTGTTGGTCGTCGTCGTATTCGATGAGGAGGACGGCAGAGTCGCGGCGGTCTTTGATGGTAACGAAGCAGGCGCCGCCGATGTACGGTTCGAGGGTCATCACGGATTTGAGCGGGGTGGCGATGATCATCTGGAAGCCGAAGTTGGCAAAGATGTTCATGGCGAGCGCGGTGTATTCGTTGTCGGCCTTGTCGAAGGCTTCGTCGATGATCACCGGCGCGTACATCGGCGCGCCGTAGTCGTTGCCGCCCAGTTGGTAGCGCAGGGCGGCGGCAAGGCAGGCGGCGGAGAGTTTTTGGCGTTGGCCGCCGGAGCGCTGGCTGCCGCTGCGGTAGCTGTCGATTTCTTCGCCGGCGGCGTTGAGCTCGCGACCGTAGAATTCGACGTGTTGGCGCACGTCGAGTACGGCGTCGCGCCAGCGTTTGTTTTCGGGGTCTTTGGCGGCGAGGCGTTCGACGAGGCGGTGCAGGGCCTGGTAGCGTTGTTCGGCGTTGTCGCGGTTGTCGCTCCAGGCGTCTTCCAGTGCCTGGTTGAGGTCGTCGCGGAAGGTTTTGACTTCGGGCAGCGGGCGGTCGCTGGTGTGGATGTGCAGGTAGCTCGGCTGGCCGTCGCTGTGGTTGAACGGCACTTGGCTCAGGCTGGCATTGACGAGTTCCATGCGTTCGTGGATGGCGTTGCGTGCGTCGGCGAGGTAGGTGGCGAGGGCGGCGAGGTTTTGGTGGCTTTGTTTTTGCAGGAGGTCGAAGAAGTGTTGTTCGTGCGCGGGCAGGCCGTCGGTTTCGAGGCGACGTAGTTTTTCGAGGTATTCGGGTGCGCTCGCCAGGCTGGTGTCGAGGTCGCCGCTGTCTGCCGGCCACTGGCGTTTGTAGTCGGCAAGGCGGGCTTCGATGTATTTTTCGTGTTGGTTGATGGTTTCGCTGTGTTGGTTGATTTCGTCGTTTAGGGCGCGTTCTGCGTGGTTGCTGGTGCTGTCGAGGTTGGCGAGGGTGAGGGTGCTGCTGTGTTGGGCGTAGCGGGCGGCAAGGGCGTTTTGTACGGCGCTATCCGGCGGGATGCTGTGCCGGGCGGCGAGGGTTTGGAGGGTTTGTTCGTTTTGTTGGATTTGGTCGTGGGTTTTTTGGTAGGCGAGTTCGGCGTTTTGGCGGGCGCTGTCGGCGGCGGCAACGCGGGTTTCTTGGGCGGCGATTTGTTCGCCGAGGGTTTGGAGGTCTTGGTTTTGGCTGCGGGCGCGGGTGATTTGTTGTTGGAGTTGGTCGATGCGTTGGGTCAGGGGCGCGAGGTCGATGTCTTGCCAGCGCAGGTCGGCGAGGTATTGGTAGTAGCGGCGGCGGGTGTTTTGGGTTTTTTCTTCGTTTTTGTAGCGCTGGTTGTCGGCGTCTAGGCGGGCGAGGGTGTCTGCCAGTTGTTGGGCCTGTTCTTGGTAGAGGCGGTTTTTTTCGCGGTTATCGAAGCCGAGTATCCAGCGGCGGCGGTCGTCGATGGGGTAGCGGTCGTCTTTTTCGTGGCGGCTACGGTCGTGTTTGATTTGGCCTTCGCGGGTGAGGGCGCGTTCGCTGTTTTTGAAGGTTTGCAGGTTGTCGGCGCAGGTGTAGTTGTAGCGCTGGCGTAGTTCGGCCTGGAGCCAGTCATGCCAGGTACCGGGTTTGAGGTTGAGTTTGTAGAGGAGGGGGTTGGGTGCCAGGGCGCGGGTGGGCGGGCGCTCGTCGTCATGGACGCGGTGGTAGACGAGGCGCTGGCCGAGCGGGGTTTGGTTGAGGTGTTGGGCGAGTGCGGGGTAGTGGCGTTCGCTGACGAGGAGGGAGAGGGCAAAGCCGTGCAGGAGGCGTTCGATGGCGCCTTGCCAGGCGCTTTCTTCGTTTTTGACTTCGATGAGTTCGCCGGCGAAGGGGAGGGCGCTTTCGTGCAGGCCGAGGGCGGTGGTGATGCGCGCGCGCAGTTTGAGCATGGTCGCCGGGATGTTGGATGGCTGGCGCTGCATGGCTTCGATTTCTTGGCGGATGGTGGCGAAGTTGGCGGCGGTTTCTTTGTAGGTGACGGCCAGCGCGATTTGTTGTTCGCGTTGTTTTTCTTGTTCGTTATTTTGTGCGTCAAGGGCGGAAATGGCGCACTCCTGGAGTTCGGCGAAGGGTTGCGGGGCGTCCGGCAGGCTCCAGTCCAGGGCCTGGCAGGCAGCCACGGCTTGTTGTTGTTTTTGGTAGCGTTCGCGCCGTTGGTTTTCTTGGTCAGCGAGTTCGGCTTCCCATTGGGCGATTTGGTTGCCGCCGGCTTGGAGGTGGGTGAGGCGCAGGTCGTCGAGGAGGCGTTGTTGGTGTTTGTAGTTGTTTTGGCAGCGTGTTTTTTCGCCGGCTTGGCCGTCGAGGCGGGTGCGCAGGGTAGTTTGTTGTTGTTGGAGGAGTTCGTAGCGCCGGTTTTCGCGGTAGTCGTCCAGCTGGGCGCGCAGGGCGGTGAGGGCGGCACGGGCGGCGAGGTGTTTTTCGCGCGCGTCGTGGTGTTCGCGTGCCGGGGCGAGGGTTTGGACTTGTTCGCGTGCAGTGACGACGGCTTGGTGCGCGGCGTCGAGTTCGGCGAATTCGTTGGTGAGGCGCGCGGCGACGTCGTAGGTTTCGGGTTTGTCGAGCATGAAGTCGCGCAGGAAGGTGTTGAGGTCGCCGAGGTTTTTGGTGGATTGGGTTTTGTGCAGGAGGCGCAGCGCCATTTCGCCTTCGATGCCGAGTTCGCGGCAGAAGCGTTCGCTGTAGGGGCGGTAGTCTTCGTAGCTGTGGGCGTCGGGCAGGGTGGCCTTGAGTTTGCGCAGGTCGAGGTTGGTCTGGCCGAAGGGTTCGAATTCGCGCAGGTCGAAGGGGCGCTCGAGGATGAAGTGGTAGCGGCTGGGCTGGTTGTTGTTGCCGCGTAGCCAGAGGAGTTGGGCGAGGGTGATGTGGCGGTTGCTGGCGTTGCGGTAGGTGACGGCGAGCGCGCTCCAGGTGGTGCCACGGCGCAGGTATTGGGTGGCGAAGTCGCCGCTGTCGTGGTCTTTTTGTTCGGACCAGGCGCCACGGATGTAGCTGGCGAGGCTGCGTTCGCCTTTGCCGCGCTCTTCTTCGCGTGCGGCGGCGTTGAAGTTCACCAGGCGCGGCGGGATGAGCAGGGCGGTGATGGCGTCGAGCAGGGTGGATTTGCCGCAGGCGTTGCCGCCGATGATAAGGTAGCCGCGTTCGCTGATGGGGATGTCGTGCAGGCCGCTGAAGGTACCCCAGTTGTACACTTGGAGGCGGCTGAGGCGGTATTGTTCGCGGGCAAAGAGGGAGGCGGTTTTCATGGCTCGTCGTCTTCTGCGGGGATGGGGTCGGGGGCGGCGTGGTTTTGGAGTTGTTGGTAGAGGGCGGTGAGTGCCTGGATTTGTTCGGCGGGGAAGATGAGGCGCAGGGCAGGGGCGATTTCGTAGCGTTCTTCGCCGCCGGGCAGTTTTTGGAGGAGGTTGTGTTTTTTCATTTTTTCGAGGGCGGCGCTGGTGTGTTTGTGGTGTCCGGCGTGGTCGGTGCTGGTGTCGCGCTGGTAGGGGGCGAGGGCTTCGTGGATGTCGTCGCTGGCGACGACGGCGCGTTCGCCTTGGGCTTCGGCTTGGGTCAGGCGCTGGCGCAGGTAGAGGAGGAGGACGGAGTCAAGGTAGTTGAGCGGCAGGCGGCGCAGGAGGCGCGGGGTGTCTTGTTCGCCGGTGTCTGCTTGGCGGGTGAAGGCGATTTGGAGGTCGGGGTCGATGATGAGTTCGAGGAAGAGTTCGGCGAGTTGGCGGCGGATGCGCGTTTCGTCTTGTAGTAGGGTTGTCCAGAGTTTGTTGTGGCGGCGACCGTCCAGCGCGGGGCCGGCGAGGAGTTGGACCAGCACGCGGCGGCTGTCTAGCGGGAGTTCGCCGCTGTCACCGGGGTAGAGCGGCGCGGCGGGTTCAGGTGGGTTCATGTTGGCTTTCTTGCAGGATGTGGATTTGCGGGATGCGGGCGCGGCGGGTGTTGCCGTCGCTGCCTTGCCAGGTGACGGTTTCGTGCGCGCCGCTGTTAATGCCGCCGTAGCGACGGGCGAGGGCAAGCAGGCCGACGATGCTGCCGAGGCCTTGTGCAGCCGGGTAGGCGGCCAGGATTTCGCCAATGCTGATTTGGCTGCGGTTTTTAAGGAGGGTGCGGATTTGGTGTTTCAGGGTGCGGAAGTCGATTTCGGATTGTTCGACCAGTGCGCGCACGCTGTCCAGGTCGATTTCGGCGGCGGTGCCGTCGTGCATTTTGCTGGATGGCGCGCGCGTGGCAGGGTCGTATAGGGTCCATTGGCTGAGGGAGCGCAGGCGGGCGCCGCCGGGTTCGAGGGCGTAGGGCAGCGGGGTGTTGGCGCGCAGGGTGTTTTTTAGCGGCAGTGCGGCGCGTTGGGCGTCGCGCAGGAGGCTGTTGATGCGGCGCTGTTCGAGGTACTCGCGGCTTTGTACGAAGTGTTTGAGGCTGCGCGCGAAGGTTTGTTGGACGTCATGCACCATGCCACCCTGGTCGAGCAGGTTGCGCGCGAGGCGCAGGAGGAAGCGGCGTTCGCCGAGGTTCAGGCGGGCGGCGAAGTCGCGTGCGCTGATGTCGTCGATGGCTTGGTTCAGCCGCGCCGATTGTTCGGGGTCGGTGAGCAGGCGCCAGAAGGCGGCGAATGTTCGTCCCGCTTCGCTTTCTTCGATGAGGTCGATTCCGGCGAAGACGGCGTCTAGCACTGCACCGCGATGGCCGTCGCTATCCATGATGCGTTCGCGCAGGTCGCGGTTGAGTTCGGCGAAGTGGTCGCGCACGCGGCGGAAGTCGCCAACCAGTTCGCCTGCGAGCGCGATGATTTCCCGCGCGCGCTCCAACGCGGTGTTGTCGCTCAAGACGCGCAATTCGCCGCCTTCGATGGCGACGATTTCGGCGTCGATGCGCTGGCGTTCGGCATGCAGGCGGGCAATGCGCAGGCTGCGGTCGCGGTCGGTGTCTTCGGCGAGGCGTATCATCGCCGCGATGACCAGCGTCAGGCGGCTTTCGGTCGCGGCGGTGTGCGGTTGTATCCAGGCGGAAGCGATGCGGATGGCTTGCGCGCCCGCGGTAGAGAGTTCGTAGGTTTCTTCACCCGCGCCAGGCGGCAAGCGCCGCTCCAGGTAGCCTTCGCGCAACCAGTCGGCGACGTAGGCCTGCGCCGTCTGCGGCAGGTCATGGCCACGGGCGCGCAGTTCGTCCAGGTCGCGCGTGAGGCGTTCGTGCAGGAGGGAGGCGGGCAGGCTACGCTCGTTTTCGTAGAGGTGGGTTTGCAGCAGGCCGAGGATCACCGGGGCGTTCGTCGCCGCCAGCAGCCGCCACAGGGGTTGGCGGCGCAGGTTCTGGTAGGCGGCGATGGCGGCGAGAGCTTTCATGAGGCAGCGGGTTCTGGGGGACGGTTATTTATACATACACTTGAGCGCTCATGGTGTATGTAAAGCCGTTATACATACAGCTGAGCGCTCGTTGTGTATGTAAATGGGTTTAGACGTCGTAGGTGGTGGATGCGGTGTCGCCGCCTTTGCCCGTCCAGTTGGTGTGGAAGTATTCGCCGCGTGGGCGGTCGGTGCGTTCGTAGGTGTGCGCGCCGAAGTAGTCGCGTTGGGCTTGCAAGAGGTTCGCGGGCAGGCGGGCGCTGCTGTAGCCGTCGAGGAAGGTCAGCGCGGATGCCATGCACGGTACCGGGATGCCCGCTTCTATCGCTTTGGCGACGGTTTTGCGCCAGTGCGGCAGCGCGGTTTGCAAGAGGCCGTGGAAGTAGGGGGCGCTGCCGAGGAAGGCGAGGGCAGGGTTTTGGGCGTAGGCGTCGCGGATGTCGCCGAGGAAGCGGCTACGGATGATGCAGCCTTCGCGCCAGAGGAGTGCGGTCGCGCCGTAGTCGATGTGCCAGCCGTTTTGTTCGGAGGCTTCGCGGATGAGCATGAAGCCTTGCGCGTAGGAGATGATTTTCGAGGCAAGTAGCGCCTGGCGCAGCGATTCGATCCAGCCCGCGCGGTCGCCGTCAATGCGGGTGATGGTTTTGCCGAAGGTTTGCGCAGCGGCTTCGCGCTGGTCTTTTAGGGCGGAGACGCAGCGGGCGAAGACGGCTTCGGTGATGAGGGTGAGCGGGATGCCGTGGTCAAGCGCGTTGATGCCCGTCCATTTGCCGGTGCCTTTTTGTCCGGCGGTGTCGAGGATTTTTTCGACGAGCGGCGCGCCGTCTTCGTCCTGGTAGGCGAGGATGTCGGCGGTGATGTCGATGAGGTAGCTGTCCAGCTCGGTTTTTTTCCAGTCGTTGAAGACGGCGTGCATGTCGTCGTAGTTGAGGCCGAGGCCGTCTTTGAGGATTTGGTAGGCCTCGCAGATGAGCTGCATGTCGCCGTATTCGATGCCGTTATGCACCATTTTGACGAAGTGCCCCGCGCCGTCCGCGCCGACCCAGTCGCAGCAGGGTTCGCCGTTTTGGGTTTTGGCGGCGATGGCTTGCAGGATGGGTTTGACGTGCGGCCAGGCGTCGGCGTTGCCGCCGGGCATGATGGAGGGGCCGTGGCGCGCGCCTTCTTCGCCGCCGGAGACGCCCACGCCGAGGTAGCGGATGTTTTGTTCGCGTAGCGCGCTAACGCGGCGGTTGGTGTCGGGGTAGTGGCTGTTGCCGCCGTCGATGATGATGTCGCCGGGCTCCAGATACGGCAGGAGTTGGGCGATGGTTTGGTCCACGGCGTCGCCCGCGCGCACCATCAGCATGATGATGCGCGGTTTTTCGAGGCTGTCGGCGAGTTCTTGCAGGCTGTGGGCGCCTGTGATTTGGGTGCCTTTGGCGGCGCCTTGCAGGAAGGCTTCGACTTTGTCGGTGCTGCGGTTGTAGGCGACGACTTTGTAGCCATGGTCGTTCATGTTGAGGATGAGGTTCTGCCCCATGACGGCGAGGCCGATGACGCCGATGTCTGCTTTTTTCATGTTTGCTCCGTGGGTTATGGTAGT
>CAURAS010000074.1:0-7133 GCA_963522865.1 uncultured Cardiobacterium sp. | reverse complement strand
ACCTCGGCTACCCGGTCGTCTATAGCGACGAACCGCGCCGCCAACCACTGCCGCATCAACCGGTCGGCGGCGACGTGCCCGGCCGCGCCCGCGCGGTAAACGGCACCATCTCCTACCTGCCGGCGCTGTTTGGCATCCTGATGGCAGGCCACATCATCCAAACCCTGCTTGGCGAAACCGCGTCAGCTTCCTAAACCTCGCGCCCCCGTGCGCATCCCTTTAAAACCGAAACCGGAGAAAAACCATGAAAAAACGAGACTCACAGCCTGCCCGTACCCGTATCCGCATCAGTGGCGAGCGCGGTCGCATCACCCGCATGACCATCAGCGGTCGCGGTGCATCCGTGCAAAATAAGACGCCACAGGCGGCGCAATGAGACCCTAAAACGGCCGCACCCGCTACAATGGCGTCCGGACATGCATAGCGGTAGACCGCAACTCGCCCCGGCGAGGCCGCTACGCATGCCCACACTACCCCGCTCCGGCGGGGTTTCTTATTCATAACAATCCTCTCTAATATTCACAAAATCAGAAAATTTCGCGAAGACCGACCATGCCTATCCACAAGCCATGAGAGAAAGCGCCATCGCAACACACCTGGAACAGGGCATGAAGAAAAGCGAAGTTTGCACAATCTTCAAGATACAGCGCTGTACCCTTGATTCACATAAAAAAAAGCTTGATGTATGCAGAAGGCGACAAAAAGCACAGGAACGCTTTGCACGACAGATAAAAGGGAGGTTTACCGTTAGGGCTGGTCGGAGAATGGCAGGCGCAAGTACGGACAGCGGACGGACAAAAGGCAGGGGCGGGTTAATTCATGGTGAGACAGGTAAATGAAGGATCATTCATGGAGCCGCTGGTATTTGCAGACGGGTGTACAAGGGAAGTAGTGGAAAGCTGGCTAGAGATGTTGACAGGACAACTGCCGCGTGATGAGGGCGGACAAAGGTTGCCCCATGTTCTGGTGATGGATAATGCGGCTTTTCGCAAAGGTGGAAGAGTGAAGGAGATTTTGAGGAAGGTGCGTTATTTATTGCGTTACTTACCGCCCTATTCGCCGTAGCTTAATCCGGTAGAGCCTCGTTGATCGGCAGTCAAATGCAAGGAGGAACAGTGGTTAGATTGGGGAATGGATTTACGCCAGGTTGTTGAGCGAGCTTTTGTAGCGTATGCGCTTTAGGGTGGATTGCTATAAAAGCCCCCGGTTGTATTCAAGACATACCGGGGGCTTGAGGTTTTTAGCGGCAGATTTAGTGGCGGAAGTGGCGCATGCCGGTGAAGATCATGGCGATGCCGTGTTCGTTGGCGGCGGTGATGACTTCTTCGTCGCGCACCGAGCCGCCGGGCTGGATGATGGCGCGTACGCCTGCCGCAGCGGCGGCGTCCACCCCGTCGCGGAAGGGGAAGAAGGCGTCGCTGGCAAGCACGCTGCCGTGTGTGTCCAGGCCTTCGCTTTGTGCTTTTAAGACGGCGATTTGTGAGGCGAAGACACGGCTGGTTTGTCCGGCGCCGATGCCGATGGTGGCGCGGTTTTTGGCGAGGACGATGGCGTTGGATTTGACGGTTTTGGCGATTTTCCAGGCAAAGAGCAGGTCGTGTAGTTCTTCCGGCGCGGGTTCGCGCGCGCTGACGGTTTTCAGGTTTTCGCTGTTGATGATGCCGCTGTCCCATTCCTGGATGAGCAGGCCGCCGTGGATGCTGGTCAGTTGCCATTCCTGGGCAAGGTGGCCGTCGCTTTTGATTTCAAGGACGCGGATGTTCGGTTTTTGCGCGAGCACTTGCAGCGCTTCGTCGTCGTAGGCGGGCGCGAGCAGCACTTCAACGAACTGGCGGCTGATGATTTCGCGCGCAGTCGCGCCGTCCAGGCCGCGGTTGAAGGCGATGATGCCGCCAAACGCCGAGGTGCTGTCGCAGCGGTGCGCGGCGTCGTAGGCGGCGAGGATGTTGTCGCCCAGCGCGGCGCCGCAGGGGTTGGCGTGTTTGACGATGATGCAGGCGGGGTGTTCGGGGAAGCGCAGCACGGTTTGCAGGGCGGCGTCGGCGTCGGCGAGGTTGTTGTAGGAGAGTTCTTTGCCCTGGATTTGTTTGGCGGTGGCGAGTGTCGCGCCTGCCGCCTTGCGGCTGGTGTAGAAGGCCGCCTGTTGGTGCGGGTTTTCGCCGTAGCGCAGGACGCTGTGCAGTTGGTAGTCGGCGTGGTAGTGCTGCGGGAAGCCGTCCGCCTGCGCGCCAAAGCGCGGGGTGAAGTGGTTGGCGATGGCGCGGTCGTAGTCGGCGGTGTGGTCGAAGGCTTTGGCCATCAGGCGCTGGCGCAGTTCGAGGTCAAAGGCGCCGCGCTCAATGGCGGTGATGACTTCGGGGTAGTCGGCCGGGCTGACGACAACGCCGACGGCTTCGTAGTTTTTCGCCGCCGCGCGCACGAGCGCCGGGCCGCCGATGTCGATGTTTTCCACCGCTTCTTCCAGGGTAACGCCCGGCTTGTCGATGGTTTCGCGGAAGGGGTAGAGGTTGACGATGACGAGGTCAATCGGCGCGATGTCGTGTTCGTGCATCACCGCGTCGTCGGTGCCGCGGCGGCCGAGGATGCCGCCGTGGATTTTCGGATGCAGGGTTTTGACGCGCCCGGCCATGATTTCGGGGAAGGCGGTGTGCTCGCTGACGTCTTTGACGGCAATGCCGGCATCGCGCAGCGCCTGCGCCGTGCCGCCGGTGGAGAGGATTTCGACGCCACAGGCGATGAGGCGGGTGGCAAATTCGACGAGGCCGCTTTTGTCGGATACGCTGATGAGCGCGCGGCGCGGGGTTACGGGATGGGTCATGGCGGGCTCCGGTAAGTTGCAAAACGGCGCTTATGATACCGGAGTTGGCGCGGCTTTGCCGCCTGCGGGCGGCGCGTGTCATTATGGTAACGCCCCCTTTTCGCTTTGCCGTTTTGTTAAAATACGCGCGATTTTTTCAACACGAGCGATGGTTCGCGTGCTGCATTTGCGTTATTTCTGGTGTGTTTTTTTGTGGATTCCGCTGGAGGCGGGGGCGTTGCAATGTGTCGCCGATCCGCTGGCGGTGTTTACCGAACTGGGCGGCGACCCGGACGACAAGGAAGTACACGTGCGTGCCGACAACTCCGCGGGCGATTACCGTCGCGCGGACTTTTCTGGCTCGGTAGAGATGCACCAGGGCGACAAGCACCTGTTCGCGCCGGAGCTCACTTACCGCCATGAAGAAGGCAAGGCGGAGCTGGAACGCGGCGGCGTCATCTCCACCTCCGAAGCGGCCATCGAAGGCATCAAGGGACATTACGACAGCGAAGCGCAGACCGCTTCCTTTGAAGAAGCGGAATACTATCTGCGCGGCAAACAACAGGCGGCGGTGGGCTCGGCGAAAAACGCCCGCTTTGACCGCAGCCATAACCGCGACGATTTCGAGAGCGTTACCTGGACGACCTGCGCCCGCCTGCATCCCGCCTGGCACATCAAGGCGCACACCCTGATGCTCGACCACAACCGCGAACGCGGCGTGGCGCGCGACATGACACTGCGTATCGGCAGCGTGCCGGTGTTCTACCTGCCGTACTTCTCCTTCCCCATCACCTCGGCGCGACAAAGCGGATTCCTCATCCCGTCGGCGGGCAGCAGCGAAGAGCGCGGACTGGAACTCAGCATCCCTTACTACTGGAACATCGCCCCCAACCAGGACGCTACCTTCACCTTCCGCCCGATGCTAAAACGCGGCGTGATGGTAGAAGGCGAATACCGCTTCCTCGGCGAAAAACAAGAAGGCACACTCTACGGCGCGCTGCTCGCCAACGACCGCAAACGCCCGCACCACGCCCGCTGGAGCGGTCGCCTGACGCACCAATACTACTTCAACGACCAGTGGCACACCGACTACCGCTACCAGCAAGTCTCGGACGTCGATTACGTCAAAGACTTCACCACCGACTTCGAGCTTTACGACGACTGGTATCTGGAGCGCCACCTCACCCTTTACGGCAACACCGACTACGGCAACATCATGCTGCGCGGCCAGGACTACCAGCGCATTGACCCTGGCGTCAACGAGGCCGACAAACCCTACAGCCGCGCGCCGCAACTCACCTACAACAAAACCCTGAAAAACGGCCGCTGGCGCTTTGACTTCGGTGGCGAAGCCGTGCATTTCCACAAAGACGAGCTGGGCGGCGCCAACCGCTTCAGCGGCGACATCAGCGCTGCCTACCGTCTTGAGGCCGCCTACGGCTACATCGAGCCGCAAATCAGCGCCAACCTCGCCCATTACGACTTCAGCACGCGCAAAGACAGGCTGCATGGCCGCCACAACACCCGCTTCCTGCCGACCTTCAGCCTGGACAGCAAACTCACCTTCGAGCGCAGCGTCGCCTGGCAGGGCGAAGGCTGGACACAAACCCTGGAGCCGCGCCTCTACTACCTCTACACCCCGTACAAAGATCAAAGCGAAATCCCCGCCTTTGACAGCGACGAGCGCAGCCTCTCCTGGAACTGGCTCTTTGCGCGCAACCGCTTCGTCGACCAGGACCGCATCGGCGACGCCAACCAGCTCACCACCTCGGTCAGCACCGGCCTCTACCGCGACAGCGACGGCCAAGAAAAACTGCGCCTCTCCCTCGGACAAATCCAGTACTTCAAAGACCGCCGCGTCAACCTCGGCAACAAACCCGTCGAAAAACAGGGACGCTCCCTGCTGGTCAGCGAAGGCCTCTACCAAATCGACCAACACTGGCGGCTCTACGGCCTCACCTTCTGGGACACCCAAAAACACCGCCCCGAACGCGACGTCATCAGCCTCGACTACCAACTCGATAACGACCGCTTCATCAAACTCGCGCACCACTACGGCAAAGGCGACTACAACCAGACCACCCTTGCCGCCGTCTGGCGCATCAACCCACAATGGCGGCTGTTTTACCGCCAGGACTACTCCACCCGCCACCACCGCGTCTTCAACAACGTCGCCGGCGTCGAATACAACGACTGCTGCTGGGCGTGGCGGCTGGCAGGCAAACACTGGCGCGACAAACCCGAAGACGACAAAAAACACAACGCCATCTACCTCGAATTCGTCCTGAAAGGACTGGGTAACATGGGCAACCGCTCCGGGCGGATGCTCAAAAACGAAATCCACGGCTTTACGCCATTAGCAGAGGAACACGAATTTTGAAAACCCTCCTGATCCCCGCCCTGCTCGCCATGAGCATCACCGGCCTGCAAGCCCCCGCGCAGAACCTCAAATACGGCCCGGCCAGCGCGCCCAAAGGCGCGAGCCAGCCGATAGACGAAATCGGCCTGGTCGTCAATGACGAAGCCATCACCCGCCGCCAGCTGACACAAGAAATAGAAGCGGCGCGGCGCAACCTGCCCAAAGAACTCAAACTGCCCGCGGGCGAACTGGAGCACCAACTGCTCGAACACGTCATCATGAACCACCTGCTCGCGCAAATCGAAAAAAAAGTCGGGCTGGAAATCAGCGAAGACGAACTGAACACCGCCATCGCCCAAATCGCCGGGCGCAACAAAGTCAGCGAACAAAAACTCTACGCCCAGGCCCAACGCGACACCGGCCTCAGCCGCGACGCCTTCCGCGAACAAGTGCGCAAAAGCCTCGCGCAAGAACACATGAAAGAAGGCATGGTCGGCGCTGACATCAACATCACCGAGCGCCAAGTGGACGAATACATCGCCAAACTGGCACGCGAACAAGGCAGCACCATCCACGTACAAGACCTGCTCATCCCGCTGCCGAAAGGTGACGCCCAAAGCCGCGCGGGCGAAGTCGATGCCAAAATCCGCGAAGTCTCACAGGCCCTGCGCGACAGCGGCGGCAACCTCCAGCAAGCCAGCGCCCGCGTCGCCGGCGCGCGCTACAACGACCTTGGCGATATCAACCTTGGCACCATCCCGCCCCGATTCGCGCGCGCGCTCGCCAAACTGGGCGCAGGCGAAACCGTCGAAAGCCCGGTGGTGGACGACGACGGCATGCACTTCCTCAAAGTCGCAAGCAAACACAGCGCCGAAGGCAACTACACCCTGAACGAGGCCGACGTCTCGCACATCCTCCTGCGCAACAACGACGGCCGCGACGACAACAGCAAAGCCCGCATAGACGCCATCTACCGCGAACTACAAGCAGGCGCAGACTTCGCCAGCCTGGCACGCCGCTACTCCGAAGACGCGCAGAGCGCGGCCAAAGGCGGCGACCTCGGCTGGGTCAGCGCCGACCAATTCGGCGGCGAACTGGCACAAGCCATCGAAAAACAAGCCGTCGGCAGCATCAGCAAACCCATCAAAACCCCCTACGGCTACCACATCCTCCTCGTGCGCGAACGCCGCCAGTCTGACAAAAGCGAAGCCGTCGTGCGCGAACAAATCAAACGCAACCTCTACGCCAAAGCGCTGGACGAAGCCTGGCAACAACGCCTGCAATCCCTGCGCCGCGAAGCCTACATCGACATCCGATGAACGAAGTCAAAGCCGCCAAACACCTCGGCCAACACTTCCTGCGCGACGAAGCCGTCATCGCCCGCCTGCTCGCCGTCATCAACGCCAAAGCGGGCGAAGCCATCCTCGAAATCGGCCCCGGCCTCGGCGCGCTCACCCTGCCGCTCCTGCGACAAACCGGCGCGCTGATGGCAGTCGAATACGACCCGCGCGTCCTGGCACCGCTCGCCAAAAAAGCCGCCACCCTCGGCGCGCTCCACCTCATCCACGCCGACATCCTCACCATCAACTTTGCCGAATTGCTCGCAGCCGAATCGCCCCACTCTCCCGCCGATATGCCCCCTCCCCTGCGAAGCGGGGGAGGGTTGGGGAGGGGGTGTGAAAACTCCGCGCAAGCGGCAGATTCACTCCCTCCCCCCGTGGAGGAGGGCTGGGGTGGGGTTCATCCGCATACCGCCGCTGCCGAATCGCCCACCGATGCAAAAAAGCCCCTCTCCCTTTGGGACACGCAGCGCTCGCGTGAAGCGCGAGATAGGGGTTGGGGTGAGGGCGAAAAAAGTGAAGGCAGCAAGCCCCCCGCGCCAGCGACCAAAAAACTCCGCCTCCTCAGCCCCCTCCCCTACACACAACACACGCGCCCCAACAATCAGTCCCGCTCTAAGACTCAGCACAACCCCGA
>CAURAS010000073.1:0-7214 GCA_963522865.1 uncultured Cardiobacterium sp. | reverse complement strand
CCTCGCCACCCTGAAAACCCTCCCCGCCCGCTACTGGTGCCGCGCTGCCGCCGCACTCATCAGCCTCTACTTCGGCACGGCTTTCGTCCACGGCGTTCTCTGGCGCGGACAAGTCGCGCTCCTGCCGTGGCTGCTGGCGCTCCTCACCAGCCTCGCACTCGCCGCCCTGCCCTGGCTGTGGCTGCGCTACCACGCGCAGCTTTTCCGCGCCCGCACCAGACCGCCGACCATCCACGAACAAACCCTCGCCCGCGTGCACGCCGACCTCGTCGCGCTGCGCGAAAACGCGGTGCAATACCGCAGCCGCGCCGACGGCGAGCGCATCGGCCTGCTTCTCGAACAACTCTGCAACCACAGCGAAACCTATCTAGAAAACCTGCGCGGCGACGACGAACGCATCCGCGCCAACCGCCCGTTGCTCACCGTATACCTGCCCGAACTGACGTACATCAGCCTGCTTTACCTGCAACTGCCCGCGGCGGAGCTGGGCGAGCACAACCGCCGCCAACTGCTGCAACTGGTTCGCGACACGCACGACCTCGTGCAAAACGGCCACCAGCACCAGCGCGCCCGCACCTTGCGCGACCTGGAAACGCGGATGGAAGTACTGCGCGAACGCCTGCATCCAAGCGCGGCGGAACCCCGGCAAAACGAAGCCAAAAACCGATAAACCCGCTATAATTGCGCGACTTGCCACCACATTAACGAAACCGCCATGACCACTTTTACCCGCGCTCTCGGCCTGCTGCTGCTTGCCAGCGCCATCTTCGTTCCCGCCTGCATGAGCCTGTTCCGCTGATGAACCGCCAAGACGCGCAAAAAATCCTGAAACAACAATACCTCGGCATCCGTGGCGCTGCCCTGTACGCGCTGCAACTGCCGCTGTGGCTGGCCATCCCGGTGAACCTCATCCGCGGCAAACTGCTTGGCGTCGCAACCGCGGCCGTTGCCATCGGCCTGCTCTGCTACGCCGCCGCCCTCACCCGCCAACATTTCCAGTCGCGCCGCAACAACTACATCAAAACCGGCAGCGACCACGCCGACGTTGATAACCGCCCCTACGCCCTCGCCTTCACCGCGCTTGCCGCCGCGACCACCGCCTTCAGCGTCCGCCCCGGCATCGCCTTCGCCCTCATCAGCGCGCTGCTCGCCGCCGCCGGATACTACCTGGGCTACATCCACGACAGCCGCCCGGAAGACGCCTACCAGGCACCGCCGCGCCACATCCCCGACCACCTGAACGCCACCCTGCGCGACATGTTAAGCGGCGGCTTTGAAGCCGTCGAAACCCTCGAAAAATACACCGTCCGCCTGCAAAGCCTCGCCAGCGAAGCCAACATCGCCGCACAAATGGCGCGTGTCACCGCCCAGGCGCGCAGCATCATCGCCCACATCGGCGAAGAACCGGAACGCATCCGCGCCGCGCGCAGCTTCCTCGTCGTCCACCTGCACGAACTGCGCCGCATCGCCGCTGCCTACCTCGCCGACATCGGCAACCCCGACCACGGCCGCCAACAAATCCGCTTCCACAACCTGCTGGCCGACAGCGAACACAGCTTCACCGCCCAACACCTGCAACTGACCAACCAGCAACAAGAACAACTCGACACCCAAATCCAGGTCCTGCGCGACCAACTCAAAACCGGAAACCAGCCATGAACGACACCAGCCGCACCGAACTCACCCCCGCAACCATCACCGAAACCGCAGCCACCACCCTGCCCGCCCACCTCGAACCGACGCGCGTCCAACAACTCGCACAAACCCTGAACATCGCCGACACCAACAGCATCCTCAACTTCGGCGCGGCCGCACAAAAACAACTGACCACCGTCGCCGACACCATGCTGACCGACATCAAAAGCGAAGACGCGGGCAAAGCAGGCGAACTCCTCTCCAACATGGTCAACCTCCTGCGCGGCTTCCAGGGTGCCGAACTCAAAGTCCAGGAAAAACCCTCGCTGTTCGCGCGCCTGCTCGGCAAAGCCAAACCGCTCACCACCTTCCTGCAAAAATTCGACACCATCAGCGAACAACTCGACCAAATCAGCAACGCACTTGAAAGCCACAAACAAAAACTGCTGGTGGACATCAAATCGCTGGACAAACTCTACGACGCCAACCTCGACTACTACCGCGAACTCGAATACCACATCGCCGCCGCCGAAACCGTCCTTGCCGACGCCGACCACAGCACCCTGCCGGCACTCGCCAAAACCGCCGAAGACGGCGAAATGGAAAGCGCCCAACGCCTGCGCGACGCCCAAATGCAGCGCGACGAACTCGACCGCCGCCTGCACGACCTGCGCCTGACCAAACAAGTCTCGATGCAGGCACTGCCGAGCATCCGCATGGTGCAAGAAAACAACAAAGGCCTCGTCAGCAAAATCAACACCACCCTGGTAAACACCGTGCCGTTGTGGCGCCAACAACTCGCCCAATCCATCGCCATCTACCGCTCCGGCGAAGCGGCCATCGCGCTCAAACAGAGCAGCGACCTCACCAACGAACTGCTCACCGCCAACGCCGAAAACCTCAAACAGGCGAACCGCGAAAGCCGCACCCAACTGGAGCGCGGCGTCTTTGACATCGGCGCGGTCGAAAAAGCCAACCAAATGCTGATTGAGACCATCGAAGAAAGCATCCAAATCCACGAAGCCGGACGCAAACAACGACAAGAAGCCGCCGCCAAACTACAAGCCGCCGAAGAAGCCCTCAAACACAGCCTCAAAGCCGCCGCCCAAAAACCCGGAGGCCCCGCATGATCAAAAACCTGCTTGCGCGCCTCCTTGCCAACCTCAAACCGGGCAACCTCGGCCTGCGCCCGCACACCCTCTCCGCCAACTTCGCGCCAGACAGCCTCATCGCCCACCGCAGCCAGCACAACCTGCTCGAGCGCAGCATCCTGCACCTCGCGCCGGGCGAAGCCGCCTACCTCATCATCAACGGCCAATACACCCCGGTGTACGAAGCGGGCGACTACCCGCTGGACCCGGACAACATCCCGCAAACCGAAACCGCCGACATCCTCTACCTCAACACCGCCGCCACCGCGCGCCGCCCGTGGCAAAGCGCCTACCAGCCCTCGCAGCGCCGCCTCGACCAGCCGCTGACCGGCCAATACACCCTCAGCATCCACGACCCCGAAACCGTCTGCCGCACCATCATCGAAAACCAGACCCTCGAACTCGACGACGACTACCTCGACCAAATCATCAGCTACACCATCGACCAAAGCCTCATCCACGAACAAGTCAGCGCGGACGACATCGACTACCAAACCGAAGCCCTGCAAAACTTCCTCAAAGCCTGGCTGCGCCCCCAACTCAAACCGCTCGGCCTCACCCTGCACGACCTGCGCATCGCCCGCCGCGCCAACCCGCCACGCTCACAGCCAGCGCCCCAACCCGTAGCCACCCCCGCCTACGCCCGCGAAAGCGCCGCCCCTGCCGCCGCCAAAACCGCCGCACCGCCCCCCAAACCCGACACGCCGCGCCCGCCGCTCGGCCAGGACAAAATCTTCTACCGCGTCCAGCACGGCCAACAAATCGGCCCGCTGAGCGCCAACGACATCCAAAAACTCGTGGACGAAGGCCAAATACTGGCCAAAGACCTGCTCTGGCAAAAAGGCATGACCGCCTGGCTGCCCGCCGACGCCTTCAACCTCTTTAACTGGGACTGAACCACAAGGAACCCACCATGCCCGGACGCAAACAAGCTCCCCAATATACATACACCCTGAGCGCTCACCTGTATGTAAACCAAAACCCCTCATACCAAACCTTCTTCCAAACGCCCCCCTCCCCCTGTGGGGGAGGGCTGGGGTGGGGTTCGTCCGCATACCTCGCTGCCCAATCGCCCACCGCGCTTCCCCCCTCCCCTGCGAAGCGGGGGAGGGTCGGGGAGGGGGTGCATAAAACCCGCGCAGCGACCCCATTCACCCGCCCCCTCGCCGCCGCCCTCCTCCTCGCCTGTGCCGCCCTCCACCCCGCACAAGCACAAGACGCCACCGCCGGCCTCTATATCTGCCCCGCGCCCGGCGGCATGAATAACATCGTCAGCAAGCCGACCGGCGATAACTGCCGCCCCTACCAAAAAGGCGCACTCGGCGGCAATAACCCGGCCCCGGCAGCCGCCCCCGCGCCACAACCCGCAGCCCTACCCACCCCCGCCCCCAAACCTGCCAAAAACGAAACCGACAAAAGCGGCTACACCTGGGACGAAAACGACACCCCTGCCAAACCAACCGCCAAAAACAACGAACCCACCAAAGCCCCCGAAGCCCCGGCGAACAACCTCCTCTTCCCGCCCGCCCCGAACTACAGCAGCGACCCGCGCGGCAGCGGCAACTACTACCGCGACCTCGCCATCCGCCCCGGCAAACCGGGCACCCCCGCCGCAGCCACCCCGGCTGTGAGCACACCGCCCCCTGCCCCGGCCGAAGAAAAAACCGTCGCCACCGTTACCCCGAGCGGCACCCAAATCTGGGTCTGCCCCCAACTGGACGGCACACCGACCATCATCGAAACCGCGACCCCGCCGCAAGGCAACTGCCAGCCGCTCGGACGCAAAGGCGGCGAAACCTCCGCCCCGGCGCTGCCCGCACCAAACCGCGGCAAACCGCTGGTCGGCTTCACCCCCGGCGACGGCGAAGAAATCGCGCAAGACATCTACAAATGCTTCGACAACGAAGGCACGCCGAACTTCGTCCCCGCCAACAAACGCGACCACTACCGCCACTGCACCTTCTTCTCCCGCTCCTACAGCGGCGCCAAACAAGAATTCCGCCAGCAGGCGACCCAAAGCCAAAGCCTCGAAGCGCTCGCCGCCGCGGGCGTACAAAAAAACACCAACCCGGCAACCAACGGCGGTCCCGGCCTACAATGCACCGGCGCGGGCAGCATCGCCTTTAACGGCGAGACGCGCGAATTCAACTGCGCCACCCGCTCCTTCGACTACACCCCCGGCACCAGCGGCGGCGAAGCGCGCCTCGGCAACCAGCAGACCAACATCGCCGCGCACAACCTCGACTACCTGAACACCCAGGGCAGCTGCGGCGGCACCGTCACCAGCGAAAACGGCCGCGTCTTCCACCTAGAGCCGACCAAAGACTGTCCGCAAAGCTACGTCATCGAAGCCGAGCGCCTCGCCGCGAAAATCCGCAACGAACTCAACATCAACGTCAGCGGCGCCTTCCGCGAACGCCAGCGCAACCTGAGCGCACAAATCAACCAAATCGCGCGCGAAGTCGGCATCGAACCGCACTTCGTCCACGCCATCATCTCCGCCGAATCCGCCTACAAACCGGGCGCCCGCTCGCACGCCGGCGCGATGGGCCTGATGCAGCTCATGCCGGGCACCGCCCGCCGCTTCGGCGTAACCGACGCCTACAACACCGGACAAAACATCACCGGCGGCGCGACCTACCTCAAATGGCTGCTCAACGAATTTGGCGGCGACATGCAACTGGCGGCCGCAGGCTACAACGCCGGCGAAGGCAACGTGAAAAAATACGGCAACAAAATCCCGCCGTTCATCGAAACCCGTGCCTACGTGCCGAAAGTCATGGAATACTACCGCCGCTACAAAGCGAACCCGTCCGAGATCGGCCTATGACACGGCATAAAAACGGCGCCCCTCCCCACAAAAAAAGCCCCTTTCCCTGTGGGACTGGAACAGCTCGCGCGCGCGAGAAAGGGGTTGGGGTGAGGGCAGCAAATACACACGCTGGCGACAAAAACCTTGCTTCCCAAACAGCCCGCGCATCGGACGACAACCCGCCTCCACTCCCCGCACCAAACCACCCCCTCCCCTGCGAAGCGGGGGAGGGATGGGGAGGGGGTGTAAAAACCCGCGCAGCGACCACAACCCTCACCCTCCTCGCCCTGCTCGCCCTCACCCTGCCCGCGACCGGCAAAACCTGCGGCACCGTCGTCTACAAAGGCAAAAAAACCAACATCCCGTGCAGCGTCGCCATCCCCAACGGCAAACGCCCGCCGCCGCCCAAACCGACAAGTAACATCGTGCCGCCCATCCAACTGCCCGGCGACCCGCCGCCCGCGCCACAACCCGCCGCCTCCTCCGCGCCCGAAGCCCCGGTAGCAACAGGCCGCTGCTACGCGACCCTCACCATCAACGGCCAGAAGCGCCGCATCCAGCAGCACTGCCCGCTCCTGCCGCTAAGCCCGCTCGCGCCCGTCGCCATCGCCGAACCCAGCGGCGACTTCAAAACCCGGCAAGAACAACACAAAGCGCTCATCAACCAACTCGCCGCCAAATACCAAATCGACCCCGCCCTCGTCCATGCCGTCGTCAGCGTCGAATCCGGCTACCGCAGCAACGCCGTCTCCGGCAAAGGCGCGGTCGGCCTGATGCAACTCATGCCCGGCACCGCGGGCGACATGAACGTCACCGACCCCTACAACCCGGCGAACAACCTCGAAGGCGGCATCAAATACCTGAGCCAACAACTCAGCCGCTTCCAGAACACCGAACAAGCGCTCGCCGCCTACAACGCCGGGCCACAAAGCCTCCTGCGCTACCGCGGACAAATCCCGCCGTACAACGAAACACGCCAATACATCCAGCGCGTCATGCACTACAAAAACCGCTACCAGAACGACTGGCAGCAGCACATCAAATAGGAAACCCATGAACAAAACCCTCATCAGCCTCCTCCTCGCCTTCGCGCCCAACCTCCCCGCCCAGGCCGAAGAAAACATCCTCGACGCCGAAGCCGCCATCAAAAACGGCGCGCCGCTCGCCGCCTACCAACACCTCGCGCCGCACCCGCTCTACCCCTACCTCGAAGCGCGGGCATACCGCGACAACCTCGCCACCACGCCGACCGCGACCCTCGTCGCCTTCCTGAAAAAATACCCGAACGACCCCTTCAGCACCACCCTCGCCAAACAAGCCTACCCCTACTGGGCGGCAGGCGGCGACAACGACGCCATCATCCAAAGCTACAGCCCCGGCTACGCGGACGAAACCCTCGAATGCCAATACCGCCTGGCGCTCATGAGCCGCGGCAAAACCCGCGAAGCCATAAAAGACAGCGACAAACTGCTCGCCAGCGACAAAAGCCTCAGCGCCGAATGCAACAGCCTCTACGACCGCCTCGCGCACAGCGGCCACATCACCGCCGCCCAACACGCCGAACGCTTCCGCCTGGCGATGGCGAACAACAACACCCTCATCGCCTCCTACCTCGC
>CAURAS010000072.1:0-7265 GCA_963522865.1 uncultured Cardiobacterium sp. | reverse complement strand
ATGAAGGCGATGATAGACTCTATGGCGGAGCAGGTAAAGATATTCTAGATGGCGGCAGTGGTAATGACTATCTGGAAGGCGGTGAACATAATAGTGATACTTACGTTTTCTATAGTGGTCATGGCCAAGATATAGTGACAGATACTGCTAATATAAATGCGCATGCCGATACGTTGCGCTTTATAGGTGCTCAGAATGACCAAGCTATCTTTTCTCGGGAAGGGATTGATTTGTTAATCAGCGCTTATGGCAGTAACGATCATGTGAAAGTCAAAGATTATTTCTACAATGAGAATAAACAGCGCTATATTTTCCAGTTTGACAATATTAGTCTGAAACGGGAAGATCTTACTAAGAAAACTTTCGAGTTTTCTGGAAGTGAGAAAGATGATCTCATTGCTGGTTGGGTTAGCGATGATGTTATTCATGGTCAGGATGGCAATGACAAAATCATGGGACAAATCGGTAACGATACGCTCTTTGGTGATAAGGGTGATGATTATCTTGGTGGTGGTGAAGGAAACGATACTCTTGATGGTGGCAGCGGTAATGACAGCTTATCTGGTGATGCAGGAGATGACACGCTCAAGGGTAATGAAGGCGATGATAGACTCTATGGCGGAGCAGGTAAAGATATTCTAGATGGCGGTAGTGGTAATGATCATCTGGAAGGTGGTGACTATGGTAACGATACTTATATTTTCTATGCTGGACATGGACAGGATGTGATTGTTGATAGTGCATCTCATGATGATCAGGCGGATACATTGCGTTTTGTAGGTGCAAAAGCAGGCGAAAGTCATTTTAATCGTGCTAACTATGACTTGGTTATTAATGCATATGGCAATGATGACCATGTTAAAATAACTAACTATTATTATGGAACCAATCACAATCGCTATAATTTTGAATTTGATGATATCACATACAAAGCTGCGGAATTACGGGGTAAAGACTTACCGAAAGAGGGATTGAAATCTCCAGCTGGTGTATTGACGCAGAATTCTGCCCCTACGAAAGAGAAAGTGTTGCAGGAAAATACAGTACAAATCACAACCGTGTTGTCAGATTCATCTGTAGCAGGCAACTCCGATACGCAAAGCACTGTGCAGCAGAGTGTCGCATCCGTAGAGGCTGCATCGAAAACGGGTGATACGACGGTAACGCCGGTGAGTACGCTGGATGCTCAGGCGGCACAGCAATCGCAACAGATGCTCTCCGCTATGGCTGCACAGAGCCAGGCAATAACGCCAACAGCGCTTGCCGCTCCTGATATACAGCCTAAGCCGCAATTGATTGCCAGTCAGATATGATTATGCTGATTGAAAGAAAAGCCGCCTGTGGGCGGCTTTTTGTTCTATAACCTTTTTGGGGATTATTTTTCTGGTTTCGCTTGAAAGATTGTTTGCCAATAGGATTCGTCGAATGATTGTGCTTTCATCCAGGCGACAATGTTCGGATATTCGTTTTTGACTTGGCGTAGCGTTTTTATGGTTTGCCAGAGTAATTGCCAACTTTCTTGCGCGTTATATTCACAGTAATAGCCGGCGTTACCATCACTGTTATAGAGGAAGTATTTTTTGTAGGGGTAGATAATGGGGAAATTACCGTTATCCATTGAGAGTAACGGGATTTTGCCGTTGCTAAGGCTTTCTCTTTTTCGTGGCATCAGCATACGCAGGGTGCCGAGCGAGAGGCGAATGAGGCGCTTAATGAATGTGCCACGCGGATAGCGCTCTTTTTCTTTTTCATAGCAGGTGTCAATCTGATGATTGATGTCTTCCAGTTGCGGCATATATTCGTGCGCGAGTTTCACTGGGTAATCGCCGTGACCATCAGCGACAAATTGCGGTGCAAGGTATTCGCGGTATTTGAGCGCGTCTTGTAGTGATTTAAGACGGATTTTTGCGCGGTTATAGTCGTACATTAGGATATCGCGCACAATCATCATAAAGGTGCGGCGGAAGGCAATTTGCATTTTTTTCGCCGGTATGTCGAGAAAGGCGAATGCCCATATTTCATTGCGCATGCTGAGGTAGTCGTTCATCATCAGGTGGCGCTTAATGCTGAAGTCTTCGTGCCAGACGAAAAGGGTCGGAAAGACGCTCAGGCTATTGCCGTGTTGTTGTAAGTAGAGCGAGGCGCAGATGTCATCCCATTTGAAGAAGAAGTTAGGCAGGATGGGCGTTTCTGTTGTCTCTGCCATGTAAAACCACCAGCCGTTGAAGTCTGGATAGCTTTCGGCATAAAGCGGCGCAAATGTGTCTGGTACGCGCGTTAATTGGTCATCGCTGTTAATGACTTGGAAGAAGTTATTAACTTTCCATGGCAGGCGACAGCCCTGTTCGTGGATTTTATCTTTGCGGGTGTAATGTAGCATCATGCCGCCGAAAGCTTTTTGCGGGCGGGCAATTTGTGCAATAGCGACAGCGCGGTAAATCATTTCCGGCACGAGCAAGATGTCATCGTCCATGAATAAGATGTAGTCGCTATTTTTCGTGCGTGCTTCCATGAGGCCGCGCATAAAACCGCCGGTGCCACCAAGATTGGCTTGCGAGATGAGTTGAAATTTGTCGGATGCGGTAAAGTCTTCACATTTTAGAGTGCTGCCGTTATCAACGACGGTAATGCGGTAATTCTGGTTTGCGAGTGGCGGGTAATTCAGGAGGGCATTAACGTTGGCGGTAACGCAGTGTTCTTTTTTGAAGGTAGTAATGCAGACATCGACGCTTTTGTTTTTAACTGTGGCATCAACTAGCCAGCAGCCTGCGTGAATGGTGATTTCTTGGCGGGTTTCTATAGAAAAGCTATAGCGCTCGATGCTTTTTGCTAACGGAAACGGACCTAGGGTTAGGGTGCTTGCGTTGCAGTCGTAATGTTGCAGGATGCGTTCTTCGCTCCATTGGCTTTTGCGGTAAATAGAGATGCTGTCTGCATGGCCGCTGATTTTTAATTTTAGATAAACTTGGGTGGCGGTGGTATTTAGGAGGAAATGCTCAGCAGGGAAGCTGTTAAAGAGGCTAGTGAAGTTGAGTGAAATCTGTTTGCCGTAGCTGATAAGGTGTAGTCCGCTGGCTTTCGCTTGGCAGGCGTATTCTGGGTCGGCACTGCTGTAAAAGAGGTGTTCCGGGAGCGAGGGGTAGCTGAATTGTAGGTTTTGGATGTTGTGCATGGGCGTGTGCGTTTGCTGGTCGGTATAGGCAGCGCCGGATTATACATACAGGTGAGCGCTCGTAGTGTATGTAAATGGAGTTGGTGATGTACTGGGGGCAGTCTATGGTTCTTTTGGTGGAAGCGGAGGGGAAGATTAATCCCAGCCCCTCCCACGAGGGAGGGGGAGTTTTTGGGGAGGGGGAGCGGTGCTTTATTTACCGACGATGTCCACGCCGGGCGGCGGGGTGAATTCGAATTGTTTGGCGGGGATGCCGGTGTTGCGCTTCATGTCGCTGAAGGTGAGGATGGTCTGCGTGCCGCCGCCGTCAATCATCACCGCGGTGATGGCGTTGCCGTCCAGGACGACCCAAAGGGCGTCGTATTCTTCTTGGTGGGTTTTGGGTTTTAGGCGGTAGCTGACGCCGCTGCCGATGTATTTTTGCAGGCGCGACGGGGCGAGGTTTTTCACGGTGCGTTCGACTTTGTAGTTGCGCGAGACGTTGTCGTCGCCGTTCAGGAGTTCGACCGCGACGTCGCCGACGAGTTCGCTGCGGCTGCGCACGCTGATTTGTTCGAGGTCAATGTCGTAGTGATACACCTTTTTGCCGTTACTGATGATTTTCTGCGGGTTGGGGCGCTGGTAGTCCCAGTAGAATTTGCCCGGCTTGGCGACCCACATTTTGCCTTCGCTCGCCTCGGTGCCGCGTTTGCTGTAGATGGTTTGGGTGAAGTTGGCTTGCAGGTCTTTGGTGCCGCGCATGAAGGCGTCCAGCGCGTTGCCTTCGCTGGCGGCGGGCGCTGCGGTTTGCGGTGCGGCGGCGGCTTGGGGTTCGGCAGGTTGTTTGACCGCGGCGGCGAAGGGTTTGTCGTTGTTGGCTGCGGGTTGTTTGACGGCAGCGGCAAAGGGTTTGTCATTCGCCGGTTTTTTTGCCGCAGGTTTCGTGGCTTTGGCGGCCGCGGCAGGTTTTTTGTCTTTGCCCGGGGTTTCGGGGGCGGCGTGCGCGGCGGGGAGGATGAGGGCGAGGCCGAGGAGGGCTGCGGTCAGGTGTTTTTTCATCGGGATTCCTTGTGGGTTGAAAGGGGCGATTTTAGCGGGTTAGGGGTTGTGCGGGTTTTGGCGGGGGATGAAGGGGTGGTAAGGGTTCTCTGCAAGGCACCCGGCGTACGCAGCAAGAGAGGGGCTTATCCGCTGCATGGGAAACCGCCTCCGGATGCTGCTTTCAGGATTTTTTGCGGGATTTTTTTGCCGTGCCGCGCGGTTGGTTGCCGGGGCTGATTTCCTGGACGCTCGCGACGTCGCCGTTGGCGTCAAAGCGGGTGATTTTCACAAGGTTTCCCTGTTTGTCGTAGTTGTGCTGTTCGCCGCAGGTTTCGCCGTTGCAGTAGGTGATGTCGTATTCCAGCGTGCCGTTTTGGCGGTAGTGCTTGACGGTGCCGTGTATTTCGCCGTTTTGGTGGGGCATGACGGTCTCGATTGCGCCGTCCGGGTAGAAGAGGGTGCTTTCTCCCATCTCGCCGTTGTGGTAGGCGGTGATGCTTTTGGGGGTGCCGTCGGGGTAGCTTTCGACCATGGGGCCGTCAAATGCTCCGGCGGCGTTGGTGCTGTATGAGCTGCCCTCACGTCCGGGGCGGGTGTCAAAGCAGGTTTCGCCTTCTGCAAGGGCGGTGCAGTGGTGGGTAGGCGGTGGCGACGGCGGGAGATACACCGGTGCGGGCTCAACGTAGGTGTTGTAGCCGTATCCAGGGTTACGCGGTCCAACGCCGTATGGGCCACATTGCCCCGAATCTGCGGGGTCATTACAGGCCCAGGCGGCGGGGCTGGCGAGGGCAAGCATGAGCGTCAGGAGCTTGGTTTGTTTGGTCATGGGGTTTTCTTGTGTTTCGGGTCAGGGGATATTTACATACAGGGTAGCGACCAAGGTGTATGTAAACAACGGCATCCTATGATTTGCGGCGGGATTTTTTCGCCGCAGCGTGCGGGGCGCTGCCGGGGCTGATTTCTTGGACGCTCGCGGCGTCGCCGTTGGCGTCAAACTGGATGATTCTCACGAGGTTCCCCTGTTCGTCGTAATCTCGCTCCTCGCCGCAGGCTTCGCCGTTGCAGTAGGCCATGTCGCTTCTCAGCGCGCCGTTTGGGTGGAAGTGCTGAACGCTGCCGTTTAGCTCGTCGTTTTGGTAGTGCATGACGGTCTCGATTGCGCCGTCCGGGTAGAAAAAGCTGCTTTTGCCTTCCCGCTTGCCGTTCTGGTAGGTGGCGATGATTTTGGGGGTGCCGTCGGAGTAGCTTTCCACCATGAGGTCGTCAAATTCGCCAGCGGCGTTGGTGCTGTACGAGCTGCCCATGCGTCCGGGGCGGGTATCGGCGCAAAGCTCGCCGCCTTCTGCACGGGCGGTGCAGTGGTGGGTCGGCGGTGGCGGCGGTGGCCTGTACACCGGTGCGGGTTCTACGTAGGTATTGTTGTAGAGCCTTTGGTACGACGCGTCTGCCTCTATTTTCGAGGAATAGATGCCGTCTGCGCCGAGAAAGCCGCACTGTCCCGATCCTTCCGCGGGATTGCAGGCAAAGGCGGCGGGGCTGGTGAGGGCAAGCATGAGTGTCAGGATTGTGGTTTGTTTGGTCATGGGGGTCTTGTATTTGGGGGAGGGTTTACATACACATGGAGCGCTCAGGTGTATGTAAATGGGGATGGTATGGATACCGGGGTTTGCCAGCTGGGACGTGTTGGCAATTCGTTGTGAACACCGCCGCTATGCGATTTTTCACACATCTCCTCAGTTCTCCCCCGCGGCGCAGGGGAGGGGATGAGCGGGGGAGGGCAGGGCGGTCAGTATTCTTCACCGCCTCCGCCGCCGGTGAGGACTTTGCGGATGCCTTTGTTGTCCGGGCGGGAGACGAGGCCGGCGCGTTCCATGACGTCCACCATGCGCGCGGCACGGTTGTAGCCGATGCTGAGGTGGCGTTGTAGGCCGGAGATGGAGGCTTTGCCGGATTCGATGACGACTTGTACCGCCTGGTCGTAGAGCGGGTCGAGTTCGCCGTCTTCGTCGGTGCCGCCGCCGCCGTTGCCGCCGCCTGCGGGGGCGGGGTCGGTGATGTCTTCGTAGTGCGGTTCGCCCTGGCTTTTGAGGTAGGTGGTGAGGCGATCGACTTCTTTGTCGTCAATGAAGGCGCCGTGCACGCGGCGCATGCTGCTGCCGGGTTCGAGGTAGAGCATGTCGCCGTTGCCAAGCAGGGATTCGGCGCCCTGGCTGTTCAGGATGGTGCGCGAGTCAATTTTGGACGAGACCTGGAAGGCGATGCGCGTCGGGATGTTGGATTTGATGAGGCCGGTGATGACGTCCACCGACGGGCGCTGTGTCGCCAGTATCATATGAATGCCGGCGGCGCGCGCTTTTTGCGCGATGCGGGCGATGAGTTGTTCGACGTTTTTGCCCGCAACCATCATCATGTCCGCCAGTTCGTCGATGACGATGACGATGTGCGGCAGCGGTTTCAGGTCCGGCGCGGGGTTGGCGAGGCCGACGAACAGGGTCGGATCGACCAGCGGGTCGGGGATGCGTTCGCCGCGCGCTTCGGCTTCGTGGATGACTTTGTTGAATTCGTCCAGCTTGCGCACTTTGAGCGCGACCATCAGCTGGTAGCGGCGCTCCATTTCGCCGACCGCCCAGCGCAGCGCGTTTTCGGCGTCGCTCATGTCGGTGACGACCGGCGCGAGCAGGTGCGGGATGTCGCGGTACATGGCGAGTTCGACGGTTTTCGGGTCAACCAGGATCAGCTTGAGTTCGTCGGGTTTCGCCTTGTAGAGCATGCTGGCGAGGATGACGTTGATGCCCACCGATTTGCCGGAGCCGGTGGTACCGGCGACGAGCAGGTGCGGCATTTTGCCGAGGTTGGCGATGACCGGCTTGCCGCTGATGTCCGCGCCGAGGACGACGGTCAGCGGCGAGCGTTCTTTTTGGTATTGCGGCGATTCGAGGACGCCGCGCAACGGCACCATTTCGCGTTTGCGGTTCGGGATTTCGAGGCCGATAAATGGGCGGCCGGGGATGACTTCAACCACGCGCACGCTTTGTACCGAGAGCAGGCGGGCGATGTCGCGCTCCAGGTTGGT
>CAURAS010000071.1:0-7322 GCA_963522865.1 uncultured Cardiobacterium sp. | reverse complement strand
CCCGCGTCGAAAGCGAACTGCCGGTCATCATGAGCAAAGGCAGTGAGCCTGCGAACATCGCCCGCCTGCAAGCGCTGGTGAGTGACCTCAAAGCCATCGACACCAGCGCCAGCTACGGCATCATCGACGCCATGCTCGTCCTTCTGCGCGAAGGCGTCGAAGCGCTGCTCGTCGTCATGGCACTGATTGCCGCCCTGAACGCCGCCCGCCAACCGCGCGCCAAACGCTGGGTCTATGGCGGCGCCGTGCTCGGCCTCGTCGCCAGCATCATCGGTGCCATCGCCCTGCAACGCCTCTTCCCGACCCTTGCTGCCGCCGGCACCAACCGCGAAATCCTCGAAGGCGCGGTCGGCGTCGCCGCCGTCATCATGATGCTCTTCATCGGCGCCTGGCTGCACAGCAAATCATCCATCGAAGGCTGGAAAAAATTCGTCGATAAACAAGTGGCGCAGGCGCTTGCCACCGGCAGCCTCGTCTCGATGATGCTGCTGAGCTTCCTCGCCGTCTTCCGCGAAGGCGCGGAGACCATCCTCTTTTACGTCGGCATGCTGCCGCAAATCACCACCGCCGACCTGCTCGCCGGCATCGGCCTCGCCGTCGCCCTGCTCGTCGTCATCGGCGTGCTGATGAACCAAAGCAGCCTGCGCCTGCCAATGCACCTGATGTTCAAAGTGATGACCTGGCTCATCTACGCGCTCGGCTTCAAAATCCTCGGCGTCAGCATCCACGCGCTGCAACTGACCAAAATGCTGCCGACGCACAGCGTGGACTTCCTGCCCTCGCTGCCCGCCATCGGCTTCTACCCCAACTGGGAAAGCATCGCCGCGCAAGTACTCTACCTCGCGCTCATCCCTGCCATCGGCAGACTGTTCCGGCATGAACATTGAAACCTGCTAACCACACCCAAAGGCTGCTCCGGCAGCCTTTTTTGCTCCCCGCTTACCGTTTACATACACCTGAGCGCTCGAGGTGTATGTAAATATGCAATGGCAACCGCCCGCCCAACAAAAACGGGCGATTATGCTGCGCTAACCGCCCCTACCAGACCCATTTACATACACCTGAGCGCTCGTCGTGTATGTAAATCCGAATAACGAACATCGTGGCAAACCCGCACCGGACCAATGCCATGCCACAGCCCGGACGCGCCCTCTCCCGGACGTATTGGTGCGGAAAGGCATCAGCGCTGCGGCTTGCAGAAATCATTTACATACACTACGAGCGCTCAAGTGTATGTATCTATCCCCCAGGCAGAAAAAGAAAGCCCCTCATCGAGGGGCTTTTTTCATGGCGTCATTTCCGTTTTCTTGATAATGTCCGGGTATTTGTTCGTGACGTCCTCAGAGGTAAAGCGATGCACGCTGGAGATAATGTCTTTCAGCGGTTCGCCGACGCTCCGACTGAATCCCTGTGTTTGCAAATCGCTCAACGATTTCTGGTACTGAGCAAAGAGGCTGTCGCATTTTTGTTGTAATGCTTTATCGGGAATACGCGGACAGCCGTCTTTTTCCCGCATATGTTGCACTTCACGAACAAGCGGTTCGGTTAGTGTTTGCGGAATCGTGCCGCCATAATGCCCTTGCGCAATAATATGCGCGAGCATCTCGTTTTCTGTTTTCCGGTACTGGTTAAAACTTTCGATATAAATCCGCAGCGATGCTTTGGTCGATGATTTTTGGCTGTTTTCGTAATACCGCCAGCCCAAAATGCCGCCCAATACCAGCAAGATGCCCAGCAAAACAGGTTTTCCCATTAGACGACCTCCGCCAGACATTGCAACAGCAAGGCACTTGATGCCGCGCCGGGGTCTTTGTGGCCGGCACTGCGCTCGCCGAGATAGCTGGCGCGACCTTTTTTCGCAACCAGCGGGATGGTCGCCTCCGCCTGTTCCTGCGCGATTTTTGCCGCTTGTGTCAGCGCGTCTTTGAGGTCCGTGCCACTGGCGGCCGCCTGTTTGAGCGCTTCCACTACCGGCAGCCAGACGTCCACCATCGTTTTGTCGCCCGCTGCGGCTTGACCGCGTGCGACCAGTCCGGCGCTGCCGTCGGCGATGGCTTGCGCCAGCGCCGGCAAATCGGCTTCGCTTTTGCCGTTGAGCGCGGGCGCAGCCTTGATGAAGAAGGTGCCATAGAGCGGGCCGCTGGCGCCGCCGACGGTAGAGAGCAGGGTCATGCCGACGCTTTTGCTGAGGCTGCCAAGGTCTTTGCCCGCCTCCGTCGCCAGTTTTTCTTGCGCCTTACTGAAGCCGCGGTGCATGTTCAGGCCGTGGTCGCCGTCGCCGATGGCAGTATCGAGTGTGGTCAGTTCGTCCTGCGCGGCGGCAAGGGCGGCAGCGCAGCGTTCTATCCAGTTGATATATTGGCTGTTGCTGAAACTCATGCGCGGCCTCCGTTCGTCCAGCCCGGCGTGCGCACCGGCGCGTCGTAGAGTTCAAGCACGGCGTCGTCCGCCTTGAGCAGGGTGATGGAGATGCCCTGCATGTCAAGCGAGGTGCAGAAGTTGCCGACCAGACTGCGCGCGATGGTCAGACCAAAATCGGCGCAGCAGCGGCTGAGCGCGTGATAGACGCCGTAACATTCGGAGAGCGGTACGCTGCCGAGGTTATTGACCAGGGCGATGACGCGGTCGCCTTTGGCAAGCGGCTGTTTTTCCTGATTAACTTCATCCCAACTGGCCGTCGCGCCATTCCACAGACGCAGGGTGCGGTGGTAGGCGCCGTTTTCGATGAGGGTGGCGAACATTTGCGCGACGGTGTCCTCCAGCCCTTTGAAAGCGCGGCGTTCGATGCCCGGCTCGCCGTGGATGCCAACGCCAAATTCCATTTCATCATCGGCGAGGGTGAAGGAGGGCTTGCCCGCAGCGGGTACGGTGCAAGCGCCGAGGGCGACGCCGATGCTGTGGCATTGGTCGTTGAGACGGCGCCCCAACGCGGCAAGGCTGGCGAGATCATCGCCGCGTCGCGCCGCCGCGCCCAAGAGTTTTTCCAGCAGCACGGTGCCGGCAACGCCGCGCCGTCCGGCGGTGTAGAGGCTGTCTTTTACCGCGACGTCGTCGTCGGTGAGGACGAAGGCGACTTCCGTCCCCATGTCGTGCAGCAGCTCGGCGGCGGTTTCAAAATTGAGGACGTCGCCGGTGTAGTTTTTCACGAGCAGCAGCACGCCCTTGCCGCCATCAACCGCCTGCGCGCAAGCGACGACCTGATCCGGCGTGGGCGAGGTGAAAATTTCGCCCGGCACCGCGCCGTCGAGCATGCCGTCGCCGACAAAACCGCTGTGCATCGGCTCATGCCCGCTGCCGCCGCCGGAAATCAGCGCGACCTTGCCCGCAAGCGGCGCATCACTGCGGGTAATGAAGACCGGATCGCGATGCAGGCGCAATTCCGGGTGCGCGGCGACGAAGCCTTGCAACTGTTCATTGAGGACGGTTTCCACTTGATTGATGAGCTTTTTCATCACTTTCTCCCATTTATAAAAGCCAGATTCACAAAAGTGAACACATTATACCCTCATTGCCCGCTGCCGCACGCGCCAGACTGACGGCTGACAATATGCTCCGGCGCGATGCACACCTCACATGCATTGCTAAACGACTGCTGATAACGGTGGCCGCCGTAATCATAAGTAATGCAGACCGGATCATGCACCGCCGGGCAAATGCGCGTGGCGCAATCGCGCAGGGAAAGCGGCTTTTCCGGGGTGAACGCTAATGGCCCATCGAAAGGTTTGCGCGCTTGACAGCTCATCAGCGCCAATGCCAGCGCGCTCAAAATCCAGATTTTCATTTCTTGAGTAACCCCTGTTTTTGCAAAAAGGACAACATATGCGGCCGCACCGCTTCACCCAATGCCTTGCGAATACTGTACAACCAATCCAGCGCCTTGCCGCTACGCGCCAAATAATAATCGCGCAATTCGGCGTCATATTGCGCGACCAAATTCTTATCCGGCGCAACATAGCGGTTTTCAAAAAACATTAAATCGCGCGGTAAACGCGGTTTTGGCGGCGGATCTTGATCGGGATAACCCAAACACAAACCAACCAACGGCACACAATACTCCGGCAAACCCACCCATTCAGCGACTGCTTCAATATCATTACGCAATGCGCCAATAAAAACGCCGCCCAAACCAAGCGATTCCGCAGCAAGCAAAACATTCTGCGCCATAATGCCCGTATCCATTGCGCCAATTACTGATACCTCCGTCCAATCCACTTGCGCCTCCGGAAAAACAGACTTTGCTTTATAAAAATCCATACAGAACAATAAAAACTCGGCACAATCGGTAACATAAGCCATATCGCTTGCCGCTTGGCGAATACCCGCACGAATTGCAGGATCAGTAATGCGGATAATTGAAACACATTGCAGATTATTGGAAGTCGAAGCCATCCGCCCGGCATCAATCAGCGCCTCTAATATCTCCGGCGCAATGGGCTGCGCGGTGAATTTACGAATAGAGCGGTGCGCGAGGGCAGTCGGCAAAGCGGGATTGCTGTTCATAAAACCTCCATAAAAGAAAACGGCAATATACGCGCAAACGTGCCGCCATACCAGCCGCGACAATCCGCTATACTTGCCGCTTTAACCGGAGACACTTATGACCATCACCCTTTACCACAACCCGCGCTGCTCCACCTCGCGCAACGCCCTGGCGCTGTTGCGCGAACACGGCGTCGAACCGCACATCATCGACTACCTGAAAACGCCCTTGAGCCGCGACGCCCTCGCCGCACTCATCGCCCGCAGCGGCCTGCCAGTGCGCGATTTCCTGCGGCACAAAGAAGCCCTCTACGATGAGCTGCAACTGGACACGCAGGACGCCGCCGCCCTGCTGGACGCACTCGTCGCGCACCCGCAACTGTTCAACCGCCCGGTCGCCAGCAGCGACAAAGGCGTGCGCATTGGCCGCCCGGCAGAGCGCGTTTTAGAATTACTGGAGGACGACAAGTGAATGCGCAACAAATACTCGATTTCTGGTTTTCCCCGGAAAGCGAGCCCTATTGGTTTGCCAAAAGCGACGCCTTTGACGCCTAAATCCGCACGCAATTCTTCACGCACTGGCAACAAGCGGCGGCAGGCGAACTTTACGCTTGGCGCGACACACTCGCCGGTCGCCTGGCTGAAATCATTATTCTCGACCAATTCTCGCGTAATCTGCATCGCGGCAGCCCGCTCGCTTTTGCGCAAGACGGCATGGCATTACTATTGGCGCAAGAAGCCTTGCGACAAAAAGACTTTGCCCAAATGCCGATGATACAGCGCAAATTCATGCTTATGCCCTTCATGCATAGCGAAAGCGCCGCCATGCATGAATTAGCAACCGCATTATTCGCGCAATATACCGATGCACTCACTATCGACTTTGAGGCAAAACATAAAGCCATTATTGACCGCTTTGGCCGCTATCCGCACCGCAATAAAATATTAAAACGAAAAAGTAGCGCGGAAGAAATCGCATTCCTGCAACAACCTGATTCCGCATTTTAAGAGGAGAATTTATGCTAACAGTTATAACAGATGCGGCAACGCTCGCCGCCGCACAAAAAACCTTTCAGGAAAAACTATTGGCAGCCATGCCACAACGCATTGCCTGTATCGTAGCCGGAATCGGCGGTGGATTTGAAACCGAAGTCGCCTATTCCCCGGAATTGGATTTATGGTACGCGCAACAAATACAAGATAAAAAATGCTGGAATGGCTTTGGCATTGGCGCACCCGTTGCGGGCAAAAAAGTCGCGCTTGCCGCAGAAATCAATTTCCCGGCAGAAGGATTGAACCGCGCCCTTTCCGGCGTCTTCGCGCATGATGAAAACAGCCGTGTTTTCGTCCTGCACCGTGGCAAAATCCGCGGCGGCAAAGCGCTGTTTTTCCGCTACTACGGCGGCGAAACCCTAAGCGCCGACGACGGCGGCAAACCGGACGACTTTGCCCGTATCACCACGCTGGATGACGCCGACTTTGCCGCCAAACTCGCTGCCTTCGTGCGCCAGATTCTTGCCATCAAGGCGGCAGCGAAGCGGGATGCGGGTTAATCATTGCTCGCGGCAAGATAGCATTTACATACAGATCGAGCGCTCAGGTGTATGTATATTTTCAAGCAGCAGCCCTTGTTTGCTCTGTGGAAAATTCAGGCGCAGTTGCTGGAATAACGCTACACTGCGCGCCGCTTTTTACAGGAAGGAACAGCCATGAATATTCATCTTTACACCTTGATTCCACGACGTTTATCGAGCGCGCTGATGTACCGCCTGGCGCGGGTAAAAACGCGCTTTTTGAAAAACGCCATTATCCGTGCCTATATGAAAATTACCGGCGCCAATACGGATTTTGCCGCCGAGAAAAACCCTTACGCCTTCACAACGCTCAACGACTTTTTCACCCGTGCGCTGGCAGCAGGCGCGCGCCCAATAGAGGCGGATAACGCCGCCATTGTCAGCCCGGTCGATGGTCGCTGCGCCCACTACGGCGCGGTGCAGGACGGCATGACCCTGCAGGCGAAAGGCCTGCCGTATAGCGTTGAGGCGCTGCTTGGCAGCGCGGAATGGGCGGACGCCTTCGCGGGCGGCAGCACGGCGACACTCTACCTCGCCCCGGACGATTACCACCGCATCCACATGCCCTGCGATGGCCGCCTGCTCGCGCTGCGCTTCTGCCCCGGCGACAAGCACAGCGTCTCGCTGTCGCTGCTGGGCCGCATCCCCGGCATTTTCAGCGGCAACGAACGCGCGGTCTGCTTGTTCGAGACGCCGTTCGGCAAAATGGCGTTGGTGATGGTCGGCGCGCTCAACGTCAGCAGCATTGAGACTGTGTGGCAGGGCGAACTGCACGATCGCGGCAGCCGCAACCTCTACGACTACAGCGCGGAAGACCTGCGCTTTGCCAAAGGCGCGGAAATCGGCCGCTTCAATCTCGGCTCAACCGTGATTTTGTTCTTTGAAAAAGACGTGCTCGGCTGGAAGCGCGACGTACTGGAGCGCGCCACGAAAATCCGCATGGGCGAAGCCATCGCGGAGACCTTATGAGTACGCCGCTCCTCATCTACACCGACGGCGCCTGCAAGGGCAACCCCGGCATCGGCGGTTGGGGCGTGCTGATGTGCTACGGCGAACACCGCAAGACACTCAGCGGCGCAGAAGCGATGACCACCAACAATCGCATGGAGCTGACCGCGGCGATTGAGGCGCTGCGTGCGGTCAAGCGCGCCTGCCCGATTGTGCTGACCACCGACAGCAGCTACGTGAAAAACGGCATTACCCAATGGCTCGCTGGCTGGAAGCGCAACGGCTGGAAAACCGCCGACAAAAAGGCGGTGAAAAACGTTG
>CAURAS010000070.1:0-7372 GCA_963522865.1 uncultured Cardiobacterium sp. | reverse complement strand
TTTCTATATCAACTACGGGTGCGTTTGAGACAGCATACATTTTAGGACACCACCCCTGAACGAACTGATCGGCACCTTCGTCCTCGTCTTCGTCATCTTCTACATCAGCGGCGGCAGCCTGACCCTGCCGGGCGAAGCGAGCGCCACCCCGGTCGGCCTCGGCTCCGTCGGCGCGCTGCCGGTTGCCATCCTCGTCTGGGCGATAGGCTTAAGCCTCGGCGCGACTACCGGTTACGCCATCAACCCGGCACGAGACCTCGGCCCGCGCTTCGTCCTCTCGCTCCTGCCGCTGCGCACCGACCCGGACTGGGCATACAGCTGGGTACCGGTTCTCGGCCCGCTCGCCGGTGGCGCCCTCGCCGCCTGGCTGTACAACGCGCTGGCGTAACCGCGTTTATCCGAAATAAAAAAACCGCCCTCCGGGGCGGTTTTCTTTTATGGCGGTTTAACCGCCAACAATCAGGCGCATCATTTCGCCAGTGAGATAGCCGCCGGCAGTGCCGATGGCGTAACCCAAAATGGCGAGCAGCACGCCGACCGGAGCAAGCGACGGGTGGAAAGCAGCCGCAACCACCGGCGCAGAGGCCGCGCCGCCAATATTTGCCTTGGAGCCGACGGCGAGGAAGAAGCTCGGTGCGCGGATGATTTTCGCGACGATGAAGATGAAGGCGATGTGGAAGAGCATCCAGACCACGCCGACCATGATGACGCCGAAATTGTCGAAAATCTTGTCCAGCTCCATCTGCATGCCGATCGAGCCGACGAGGATGTAGATGAAAACCGAGCCGAGGCGCGAGCCACCGGCGTGTTCGAGTTCGCGCGCGCGGCTGAAGGAGAAAATGATGCCGAAGAAGGTGGCGAGCATTACCAGCCAGAGGAAAGCGCTGTTTAAGCTGTAACTTTTCGCCCACGGGAACTGTTTGAACCAGGCGGCGATATGGTCGCCCAGGAAATGGCTGGCGCCGACGACGGCAAAGGTGATGCCGAGGATGACCATCAAATCGGCGAGCGTCGGGATGCGCTCATTTTCGCGCGCATACTTCTCGACGGTGTGCTTCAGCGTGTCAATGGCGCTAGTATCGGCCTTCAGCCAGCGGTCGACGCTCTCCGCCTTTTTCGCCATGAACAGCAGGCCGATCATCCAGAACTCGGCGACGATGACGTCCACCACGACCATCGTGCCAAAGAGGGTGTCATTGACGTGATACAGCTCTTTCATCGCCGTCTGGTTGGCGCCGCCGCCAATCCAGCTGCCAGCGACGGTGGAAAAGCCTTTCCACAAATCGCCCGCGACCCATTCGGGGTTGATGATGCTGAAGAGCCAAACGGCAAACGGCCCACCGAGCATAACGCCGACGGTTGCGGCGAAGAACATCGCCAGCGCTTTCCAGCCGAGGCCGATGATTTTTTGGATATCAATGGAGAGCGTGAGGAGGAACAGCGCCGCCGGTAGCAGGTAGCGCGAGGCGATGTGGTAAATGTGGCTCGCGCTTTCTTCGCCGATGATGTGGAAGGTGCTGAGCAGCCCCGGCACGAAATAGCAGAGCAGCAGCGCCGGAATATGCGAATAAAATTTCGCCCAGAAACCGCTTTTGCGTGAACTGGTGTAAAAAATCAGGCCGAGCACGCCCATCAGCACGCCAAAGGAAACGGCGTCGCCGGTAATCAGCGGGGTGGGCGGCGGCGCGGGCATTTTCGCGAGGACTTGCTGCGCGCTTGCTAAAACGGTGAAGGTCTCGTACATGGGATCTCCTGGTTTCAAGGTTAAAAAAAGCCTGCACAACCGGGGCGGAGCGAAGGCGCGCGCGTGCCGTCCTTGCGTCTCACGTCCTCATGTTGAACAAGCCGAGGAAGCCGTTATCTTAAGCGAAGATTTCTGTGGTGTTAATGTTTTTTTCCACACGACTTCACCCTTTGCTGCTTCTACCATTTACATACACTATGAGCGCTCAGGTGTATGTAAATCGGCAAGTCGCACGCGCAACAAAACTATTCCCTCTCCCCGTGGGAGAGGGATGGGGTTAGCCTGCAAACCGCCGATGCCGAACCGCCATCCGAACAACCCCTCCCCCGTGGGGGAGGGACGGGGTTGGGGCAGCAAATAATCCGCAGAGCGACGTCGCCCGATAAATCCAATCATCATTCACCGTTTACATACACCTGAGCGCTCGTAGTGTATGTAAATCTGAAAACCGCGCCCTCAACCAAACTGCTCCTCCCCCTATGGAGGAGCGCTGGGGTTAGCCTGCATACGCATATCCCCGATACAAAAACGCCCATCCAATGAGCGACGATTTCCCTGCCCACTGGGTCGCAAGCATAAATGAGCCAGACCGCGCTGCGCTTCTTGCCAACAAAAGTCCAAACGCATCCACTTGCCGTGTCTGATTCCGCATACATTTCAGGACGCTGCCGCAATAACGCGGCTTGTCCGTCGCGACAAAAAAACCGCTGCAATGCAGCGGGTTTTTTATTCCACCCGGCGGCAGCCGGGGCCGCTGATGGCGCTGTTGCCGCCGCTTTGCGGGGTGATTTGGATGCGGGTGGCGATGCGTTCGGTCAGTGCCGCGACGTGCGAGATGATGCCGATGTGTTTGCCGTGCGTGCGCAGTTGGGCGAGGGTTTCGAGCGCGCTGTCCAGGGTTTCTTCGTCCAGCGTGCCGAAGCCTTCGTCGAGAAAGAGTGAGTCTATTTGCATGTTTTCGCCGCTCATTTGTGCAAGGCCGAGCGCGAGGGCGAGGCTGACGATGAAGCTTTCGCCGCCAGAGAGGTTTTTGGCGCTGCGCGTTTCGCCGCCCTGGTAGTTGTCGATGATGTTGAGTTCGAGCGGACGCGCCGGGTCGGCGGCGAGCAGGTAGCGGTCGTTGAGTTGTGCCAGTTGGCGGTTCGCCTGGGCGATGACGCTGGCAAAGGTGAGGCTTTGCGCGTAGTTGCGGTATTTTTTGCCGTCCGCCGAGCCGATGAGTTCGTGCAGGTTTTGCCAGCGGCGGGTTTCGGCTTCTTGGCGCTCAATGGCGTGTTGTTGTGCGGCCAGGCGTTCAACGGCACGGTCGTGTTCGCCGAGGCGGATTTGGTTTTCGGCGAGGGTTTGCTGGTGTTGTTGGCGGGTGTGTTCGTCGGCGTCGTGGCGCGCTTGCAGGGTGGCGACGTCGGGGTCGTCGGCGCTTTGTGCGCGGAGGGCGGCAAGGCGGGCGGCGCGGTCTTGTTGTTGTGTTTGCAGGGTTAGGGTGTGTTGGTCGAGGGCGGCGGCTTGGCGTGCAAGTGCCTCGCGCGTGGCGGCGGGCAGGCGGGCGGCTTGCCAGGCGGCTTCGTTGGGGAAGGTTATGGTTTCGGGCATCGTGGTGCGGGTTTTTACGCCCTCTTCCGGTGTTCCTTCTTCCGCTTTTTTTCTCGCAGGATGAAGTCTGTAATTCTGGGTTTTCAATCGCTTGCCGTCCTCACCCCAACCCCTCTCCCAAAGGGAGAGGGGCTTATCCGCTGAACTGTAAACAGCGCTCAGGGCGGCGATGAAGTGTTGTTCTTGTTGGTCGAGGGTGTTTTGTTGGGCGGCAAGGCGGGCGCGCAGTAGGTCGCGTTGTTGTTGGTTGGCGGTCGCGGCGGTTTCGGCTTTTTGGTACGCGCTGCGGGCGCTGTCTGCGGCGGTCTCAGTGGCGGCGAGGGTTTGTTGTTGTCGTGCTTCTTCGGCGTCGGGGTCGCGGTCTGCGAGGAGTGCCTGGCGGGCGGCGAGGGTTTGGGCGTGCGCGTCTTGCAGGGCAGCGTGTTGTTCGGCGTGCACGGCGGTGTTGTGCGCTTTTTCGGCGGCTAGCGCCACGTGGTTTTCGGCCTGGTTTTGTTGGTCGCGCGCGCGGGTGAGGGCGGTTTGTGCCGCTTGGTATTGTTCGCCGAGGGTTTCGGCGCGGGCGATGTGCGCGTCGAGTGCGGCGAGGCGGGTGGTGAGGTCGTCCGGTTTGGCGGGTAGTTCGTGCGCGTAGGGGTGGGCGGTTGCGCCGCAGAGCGGGCAGGGTTCGCCGTCGTGCAGGTGGGCGCGTTGTTGTTCGAGGTCGGCGATGCGCTGGTGGTAGGCGAGTTCGCGCAGGATGTTGTCTTTTTCGGCGCGGTATTCGCGCAGCAGGCGGCCAGCAAGGTGGGCGGTGAGCGCGTTTTCGGCCTGGGTGCAGGTGCAGGCGGCGTTTTCCGCGTGTTGGCGGGCGGCGGTCGCGCGGTTTTGGGCGGCTGCAAGGGCGCTTTGCGCGGCGGCGTGTGCGGCGGCGCTTTTTTCGTAGTGGGCGAGTTGTTCTCGCTGGTGGCGCAGGGTGTGATCGTGCGCGCGGGTTTGTTGCCAGACGGGTTGGGCAGCGGCAAGGCGCTGTTTTTCGGTGTGGACGCGGGCGCTGGCGGCGGAGAGGTTCTGCCTGGCGGTTTTCAATGCGGCGCTGTCGGTGGGCGCTTGGGCGTCCAGCGTGGCGAGGGTGGTGCGGTCTTGTTGTTGCGCGCGGCGCAGGGTGTCGAGGCGGGCGTAGTCGGCATCAAACTGCGCGGCGCGTTGCGCGGCGGCGAGGCGTTCGCGTTCGGGGGCGAAGCGGGCGAGGGCAGCTTGGTGCGCGGTTTGTTGGTCGGCGAGGGTGGCGCGTTCGGCGATGAGGCCGGCGATGTTCTGCGCGCGGGCAAGGGCTGCGGTGGTCTGTTGTTGGCGGGCGGCGAGGGCGGTGAGTTGGCCTTGCAGGGCGGCGGTTTTCTGGGTGAGCGCGGCGTGGGTTGCGGCGTCCAGCGGGGTGATGCCTGCGCTCTCGGTGGTGAGCTGGCGCTGTTGTTCGAGGGCTGCGCGCAGGCGCTCATGTACGGCGATGGAGATGCGGCTGTAGATTTCGGTGCCGGTGATTTGTTCGAGCAGCGGCGCACGTTCGTCCGGCGCGGCGCGGAGGAAGGCGGCGAAGTCGCCCTGGGCGAGGAGCATGGCGCGGGTGAAGCGCTGGTAGTCCATGCCGGTGAGGCGTTCGATGGCGGTGGCGACGTCTTTGAGACCGGTGGCAAGGAGTTCGCCGCTTTCGGCGTCGGCCAGTTCGTGTTTGGGGTTTTGCAGTTCGCCGCCCGCTTTGCGCCGTGCGCGGTGCTGGCTCCAGTGGCTGCGGTAGCGCCCGGCGCGGGTGCTGAAGGTGATTTCGGCGTGGCAGGCGCCGCGGTGGCGGCTCATGATTTCGTTGCCGCTTTTGCCGATGCGCTCCAGGCGCGGGGTGCGGCCGTAGAGGGCGAGGCTGATGGCGTCCAGGATGGTGGTTTTGCCCGCGCCAGTCGGGCCGGTCAGGGCGTAGATGTTGTCGGCGTAGGCGGGGTGATCAAGGTCGATTTCCCAGGTGCCGGTGAGGGCGTTGAGGTTGGCGAGGCGGATGGTGTGGATGCGCATGGTTTGGGACAGCATTGGATTTATACATACACCTGAGCGCTCGAGGTGTATGTAAATGGGTTCACGGCTGCCCGGTCGGGCTGAAGCGCTCGCGTTCGGCGGCGCCGAGGGTGAAGATTTCGTAGCCGTCGGCGGTGACGGCGAGGGTGTGCTCCCATTGGGCGGAGAGCGAGCGGTCGCGGGTAACAACCGTCCAGCCGTCGTCAAGGATTTTGAGGGCGGCTTTGCCGGCGTTAATCATCGGCTCGATGGTGAAGGTCATGCCTTTTTCTAGGACGAGGCCTTTGCCCGGCTGGCCAAAGTGGACGACTTGCGGGTCTTCGTGGAAGCCGCGGCCGATGCCGTGTCCGCAGAATTCGCGCACGACGGAGAAGCGCTCGGCTTTGGCAAAGCTCTGGATAGCGTGGCCGATGTCGCCGAGGGTCGCGCCGGGGCGGACGACGCGGATACCGCGCCACATCGCTTCGTAGGTGATTTCCACCAGGCGGCGACCGAGGACGCTGACGTCGCCGACGAGATAGGTGCGGTTGGTGTCGCCGTGCCAGCCGTCTTTGATGACGGTGACGTCGATATTGACGATGTCGCCGTTTTTCAGGGTTTTGTCCGAGGGGATGCCGTGGCAGATGACGTGGTTGACCGAGATGCAGGTTGAGGCGGGGAAAGGCGGACTGCCGTAGTTGAGGCAGGCGGGGATGGCCTGTTGTTCGTGCACGATGTAGTCGTGACAGCGGCGGTCGAGTTCGGCGGTGCTGACGCCGGGAACGATGTAGGGCGCAATCATGTCGAGGACGTCGGCCGCGAGGCGCCCGGCGACGCGCATTTTGGCGAGGTCGGCCTCGCTTTTCAGGGTGATGGTCATGGATTTCTGTTTGGTAAAAATGACGGGCTATGGTATAAAGCGCGCGCCTTTCTGGCAACTAAATCACACAAACGCTGTTTTCGACGCTCCGGGTGCCTGCGGGTTGGAGCGTTTGCGCGTTTGGAGGCCTAACCCTTTATGGAGTAAAAATAATGAGTAAAGTAAGCATGCGCGAGCTGTTTGAAGCCGGCGCGCACTTCGGGCACCGTACCCGTTTCTGGAACCCCAAGATGGCTCCTTATATTTACGGCAAGCGTGGCGATATTCACATCATCAACCTGGAAAAAACGGTACCGATGTTGAATGACGCCCTGAATTTTGTCGGTACCGTCGTTGCCAATGGCGGCAGCGTGATGTTTGTCGGCACCAAGCGCAGCGCTTCTGAAGCGGTCGGCGAGGCCGCTGCACGTTGCGGGATGCCGTATGTGAATTTCCGTTGGCTCGGCGGGATGATGACCAACTTCAAGACCATCCGCCAGTCCATTAACCGCCTTGAAGCGATTGAACGCATGGCCGAAGACGGCACGTTCCAAAAGCTGGTGAAGAAAGAGGTCATCGTCCTCGGTCGTGAACGCGACAAGCTCGCCCGCTCGCTCACCGGGATTCGCAATATGCGCCGTCTGCCGGACGTGTTGTTCGTGATTGACGTTGGCCATGAGCACATCGCCATTCAGGAAGCGAAGAAACTCGGCATTCCGGTCGTTGGCGTGGTCGATACCAACAGTCAGCTCGAAGGCGTTGATTACATCATTCCGGGTAATGACGACTCTGTCCGCGCGATTCGCCTCTATGTTGATGCGGTCGCCAGCGCGATTGAGGAAGCCAAGGCTTCTGTGACCGCCCGTGGCGGCGAGAATGCCGAGAAAGCGTTGGAAGAAGCGGTTGCCGTTGATGAACCGGCTGTGCCCGTAGAAAGCGGCGACGCCGAGTAATTTGTCCGTTTTTGCATGATTTAAGGCTGCGGCAGGTCCGCAGCCGTCCTTGTTTCAGGAGTTGAATATGTCCATTTCCGCCCAATTAGTGAAAGAACTGCGCGAACGTACCGGCGCAGGCATGATGGAGTGCAAGAAAGCACTGCTCGAAACCAAAGGCGATATTGAAGCCGCCGTTGAATATATGCGCAAAACCGGTCT